>CANPPM010000046.1 GCA_947575935.1 uncultured Butyricicoccus sp.
CCGCACTGGCGGGCGTCTCCGCTAGCGGGGTCGTCATTGTACAGCTCCCCCCGGCTGACGCTGCCCTCACAACGCCCCTGAAACCAATCGCTGAGAAATCGCTTATGGGCCTTCTCCTCGGTACCGAAGTTCCGGCCCAGCCAGTCGTAGTCCAGGCCCCAGCCAATGTCGTCGTGGCAGCGCAGGTAGTTAAGGAACACATACTCTTTGGGCAGTGCGTTGACAATATCCAGCTGACGGCGCAGCAGCCGGGTATCCTTGGTGGCAACGGTATGCCAGGTAGTACACATCGTAGTCACATTGTACAGCAGATGGCACTCCGGTTTCTCTACCGTCCCAAAGTAGGGCGCCACCTTCACCGGCTCCATGACCACCTCCCCCAGCAAAATCACCGAGGGACAGACGATCTCCCCAATCATCCGCATCATCCGCACGATTGTGTGGACCTGGGGCAGATTGCGGCAGTCGGTGTACAGCTCCTTCCAAATATAAGGTACTGCGTCAATGCGGATCATGTCTATTCCCTTGTTGGCCAAGAAAAGGAAGTGATACATCATTTCGTTAAAGACCCGGGGGTTGCGGTAGTTCAGATCCCACTGATAGGGATAAAAAGAGGTCATAACAAAATGCCGGCAGTCGTCCAGCCAGGTGAAGTTCCCGGGGGCGGTGGTGGGGAACACCTGCGGAACGGTCTTCTCGTACTCCGCTGGGATGTCCCAGGTATCGAAGAAAAAGTACCGGCTCATGTACTCCCCGTCGCCCTGGCGGGCCTTCTTCGCCCACTCATGATCCTGGCTGGTGTGGTTCATCACAAAATCCATACACAAGTTGATACCCTTCTTATGGCAGGCGGCGGCCAGCTCCTCCAGATCCTCCATGGAGCCCAGGTCAGGACGGACGGCCCGAAAATCTGCCACTGCATAGCCCCCGTCGCTTCGGCCTGGTACAGTGTCCAAAAAAGGCATCAGGTGAAGCATGTTCACCCCGGTCTGCTCAATGTAAGGCAGTTTTTTCCGCACCCCTTTCAGGTCGCCGGCAAAGTTGTCGATGTACAACATCATGCCTGTGAGCTTGTTAGACCTGTACCATTCCGGCTCAGATTCCCGCTCCAAGTCACGCTTCTTCAAAGGGTTGGAGCGCTCCTCCGCGAAGCGGTGCAGGTTATCGCACAGCTCGGCAAACATGGCGTCATTGCCGTACAGCTCCATGTACAGCCAGCGCAGCTCATCCAGATGCCGGGCCAGGCGGGACCGGAACATCCCCTCTTCTTTTCGCGTCATTTTATCACTCCTTTAGGCTGTGTCTGAAAATTGAAAATATGACCGGCTGCGAAAGATTTTAATGCAGACAAAGACAATTTTTGCAAGAATATGGGGGTATTTCGAGAAAAATCGCCGCAGTATGGCGGAGAAAAAACCACTGGTCGGGCATGTTGACCCGTTTCAAGCGGACCCTAATCTAAATAAGTTCAAGCTGCATAAATGCTTTGTAGATCCCATCCTCTGTCACAGCGGGGCAGACAAGCCCGGCCTCCCTCTTTAGCGCCGGACTGCCATTGTCCATACAGACGCTTTGTCTGACGGCTTGGAGCATTTCCAGATCGTTCATGCTGTCCCCAAATGCGATCGTATCCGCCTGGGGAATATCCAGATACGCACACAGCCGTGTAACCGCGGTTCCTTTATTGAACGCCTTATTGATGAGCTCGCCGTTGACGATGCCGCAGGCATCCGTATCCTGGATGCAGAAAGAGAACTCGTCCTGAAGCAGTTCCATCGGTCTGCGCAGACGCTCGGAGCCCCGGCTCATAAAAGTCAGCCCATAGATAGGCGCGCCGTCATATTCCGCCATCGGGCGGATATCCAGCTCATTTTCGATCTGCACCCGCCATCGCAGCAACTCGCTGTTGGCTTTTGACTGGGCATTTTCCGCCA
Source organism: uncultured Butyricicoccus sp. (assembly GCA_947575935.1). Lineage (GTDB taxonomy): Bacteria > Bacillota > Clostridia > Oscillospirales > Butyricicoccaceae > QXXE01. The sequence goes on from CANPPM010000046.1 coordinate 1,935, forward strand.
AAAATTCCTTGAAGCCCTCGTCGGTGTAGCTGTAGTATCTGCTTCCGATCGTACGGTAGACGCCGCTCTCCCGAAAGACATCCAGCACTTTTTCCTGCTGTTCCGGAGTCATTGGGCAGTCATAGACCATTTGATCCCCGTATTCAATGCAGCCTCCGGCACAGCTGATAACTCCATCAAAGCCGTACTTCAGCAGAGGGGACAGCATCCCATAATTCCGCCCGGAGCACAGTACTACGATATGTCCCTTTGCCTGCGCGCGGCGAACGGCCTCCAACGCCGAATCTGGAGGGACATTTTTTCCAGGCTCCGTCAAGGTGCCGTCTATATCTAAAAAAATCAACTTTTTTTCCATGGTGATCTCCTATCTGAACAAACGTATTACTGATTTAGGCGCCGTTTGAAAAATGGAAATATGCACAATGGCGAGGAATTTTTTCGCCAGACAAACACAATTTTTCGCAGGAATACTGGATGTATTTCAAGAAAAATTGGGGAAGTATGGCGGAAAAAGAACCGTTGTTTGGGCATATTGACATTTTTCAAACAAGTCCTAGCCCCGTCAAGCCTGTAGTGCGCGGGCCGGCCTGCTCTGTCCGCATTCTTTCAACCCCGCTGATTTCTCTCCCCTGTCCGATACCGTTTTATCCAATGTACTCGTGTTCATTTTAATTTATTATATAAACCCTATTTCATATGTCAATATAAAACGCCATATTTTTTGTGAAAAGTTTGCATTTCATCTTTTTATACAATTATTATGCTCAATTTTTGACAAATCTCACGATTGACAGGGCACAGGCCTCTATGATAACTTTAATTTACACAATGAGCGCGCGAACATAATCGGTAAGCTCCCAAGAATATTCTTGTCAGTTGTTAAGGAGGCAGCTATGAACTACGATTACGGAAAAATAGCACGAGAAGTTATTGCGGCAGTGGGCGGTCCGGAGAATATCCGCTCCGCCGCCCACTGCGCCACCCGCCTGCGGCTGATCGTGGCCGACCGGTCCAAGGCGGACGATGAGAAGGTGGGGGAGATCGACGCGGTAAAGGGCACCTTCTTCACCGCCGGTCAGTACCAGATCATCTTCGGCACCGGTCATGTCAACCGGGTCTATGAGCAGATCACCCAACTGGGCATCGCCGAAACAACCGCCAGCGAAGCCAAGGAAGCCAAGATGGAAGGGAAAAACAAAATTCAGAAGGCAATCCGGACCTTCGGCGATGTATTTGTCCCCGTCATCCCCGCCCTGGTCGCCACCGGTCTGTTTTTGGGACTGAAGGGCGCCCTGCTGAACAATAACTTCCTAGCTCTGTTCGGCATGACAAACGCCGATATCCCCCAGTCCTTCCAGGTGCTGGTCGAGGTCCTCTCCGGCACTACTTTCGCCTTCCTGCCCGCTATCGTCTGTTGGTCCACCTTCCGGGTGTTCGGAGGCTCCCCAGTGCTGGGCCTGATTTTGGGCCTCATGCTGGTCAACGGGGCCCTGCCTAACGCTTATTCGGTGGCGGACCCCAGCAGCGGCGTCACGCCGCTGCTACTCTTTGGGTTTATCCCCATCGTAGGCTATCAGGGCAGTATCCTACCCGCCTTTGTGGCCGGCGTATTGGGCAGCAAGCTGGAAAAAAATCTGCGCAAAACAGTGCCCGCCGTCTTTGACTTTATGATCACACCTTTCCTGGTGCTGCTGATCATGCTGGTACTGTCCCTGCTGGTCATCGGTCCCCTGCTCCACACCCTGGAAAATGTTCTGCTGGTTATCGTGGAAAGCGCGCTGTCTCTGCCTTTGGGCCTGGGCGGCCTGGTAGTGGGCTTCTTCTGGTCGATTATCACCCTTACCGGCGTCCACCACATCTTCAATATGCTGGAAATCAGCCTGCTGTCCAGCACCGGTTTCAACCCCTTTAACGCCATTCTGTGTATGTGCGGTTTCTCCTCCGCCGGCGTCTGCCTCGCTATCTCCCTGAAAGCGAAGAAGAAAGAGATCCGCGCCATCGGTCCCAGCGCCACCGCCTCCGCCCTTTTAGGGATCGGGGAACCCGCCCTGTTCGGCGTCATCCTGCGCTATGGCCTGAAGCCCTTCCTGCTCAGCTGTTCCATCAACGGCATCGCCGGCATGATCGCAATGCTGCTGGGGATGAAGGGTACCGGCAACGGGATCACCACCATTCCCGGTATGCTGCTGTACATCTATTCCCCCACTCAAATCCTGATGTATGTCGTACTGGCCGCCGCTGTTTTTGCCACCGCGTTCAGCCTGACCTGGTTATTCGCCGTACCCCCGGAGGTGATGGAGCCTGACGCCCCCAAAGGCGCCAAGAAAGAAGAACCCGCCCCAGCCCCCTTCCCAGAGACGCTGGGTTCCGTTGCAAAGGGCGTCTTTGTTCCCATGGAGCGCCTGCCCGACCAAACCTTCTCCCAAGGCGTGCTGGGCACGTGCTGCGGCGTTACGCCGGAGGAGGGCAAAGTCTACTCTCCCATGAACGGCACAATCAGCCAGTTGGCTGAAACCCTTCATGCCGTAGGTATTGAGGCCGGGGGCGTGGAACTGCTGATCCATGTGGGCGTGGACACAGTGGAGATGAAGGGCGACGGCTTCCGGAGCCATGTCAAGGAGGGCCAGACCGTGAAGAAAGGCGACCTTCTGCTGAGCATGGATCTGAAAAAGATCGAAGCCGCAGGACATCCCTCTACTATTATGGTAGCAGTTACCAACTCCGACGACCTGGCCTCTGTGGAGGCGTCCGCCTCCGGTATGGTGCAGCCCGGCGATCCGCTGATGCATCTCAAACCCTGATTGATATACCTGATCGCTTTACTCCCCATATTGCGCAGCGGCCTGCCTTCTTCAGAGGGCAGGCCGCTACTCTTGACGGCAGACATCAGATAGGATAAAATAAGACAAAAGGGGGGATCGTTATTGGCCAGTATGCAGGACATCGCGGATAAGGCTGGGGTCTCCCGGGTCACAGTCTCCCGGGTGCTCTCCAACCATCCCTCCGTGAAGGCGGAGACCCGAAAAAAGGTGCTCTACTGGGTCAAAGCGCTGGACTATGAGCCGAACCTGATTGCCCAGAGCCTGGCCGGGAACCGAACAAACATCATTGGGTTGTTGGTACCGGAGATTGCTTACCCCTTTTTCAGCGAGATCATTGAGGCGATTGAGAATCAAGCCTTTTATGAGGGCTACAATACCATTATCTGCAACACCCGCCGCAGCTTGGAAAAGGAAAAAAATATCCTGGCGGAGCTGCGCCAGCGAAAGGTTGACGGTATCATCGCGGTGCCGGTCTCTCCGGAGAAGAGCCTGCCCGCCTTCCAGCGTCTGCAGGCGCCGGCGGTGATGATCACCAAGCGTATGGAAGGGTTCAGCTGTGTGTATATCTCCCACTATGCCGGCGGTCAGCAGATGGCCAAGCACTTCCTGAATGTGGGATTCCAGAGGATCGGATATATCGGCCCCACTAGGGACTCCACCTCGGCTTTAAAATATGCCGGTTTTCAGAATTATCTGGCGACGAATCGGATCGGGCTGATCGACGTGATCGACTGTCCCGCCCCGGAAAATATGAATGCCAGCCTGGTCTACAAACTGGTGAAAGAGCATGCCGCAGGTCCTGGACTGCGCTGCGAAGCTTATTTGGCCAATGATGATATTACCGCCTGCGAAGCGATCGCCGCATTCCGGGAGCTGGGCTATACGGTCCCGCAGGATATCGCCATTGCCGGCTTTGACAATTCCCTGCTGGCCAAGGAGATCAGTCCCAAACTGACCGCTCTGGCCCAGCCCCTGGAGGAAATCGGTAAGAAAGCTGTAGAAGTGCTGCTGAATCAGTTAAACAACAATGCAGAACCGCAGATGTACGAATTGGAATCCCGGGTCATCGTAAGAGAGTCCACCATTCATTTCGTGCCTGCCTCGGAATAAACGCCCCTTTGGGGGGCAGCGTCCAGATAAGCCGTCAGCGCACCAGTCGATTGCTGTCAGTATCCTGCTATCCGTATTTCAAGCCTCTAAAATAAGCGAACCGCCGCACCGGCCCGTGATCCCATGCCGGTGATTCAGCGAATGGAGGCGGCGGCGAAGTACCGCTCTAGATGTTCTTGGCGAAGCAGTCTCAAAAACGGTTTCGCCCAAACAATGGAGTACGGCCCATCATCAGGCGCCCCTTAAATCTTCCCATCCGATCACCCGCCAGGGGCAACCCTGGCGGGCGGTTTTTACGGCAAATTTTTTCTTATCTCCTTCAAAACAAATCCCCTCCCAACTCGGAATTATTTTTCTGTCGTGTTACTCCCCAACATGCTGGAATTTGACTCCCGCTTTTTGTATACAATGATTTCTGGCTCTGCACCATTGCACCCATATTCACATACAAGTAAATAATTATTATCTGCAAAAAGTCCATAGCACCTATCACAGTTTGCTTTTTCAACTTGATAACCGAGATATATTTTTGTATTATCAAGCAATCTTATTTTTTCTCCGTTTGGAAGCGTATATTCCAAATTAACATATGCGCCGCTTAACTGGCAAAGCGTTGTTATCATAGGCATATCCGAAATCCCAAGAGCATTAAACTCTTCTATCAAGCGCTCCCTGCATGCAATAAAGCTATCTTCACCACCAGTTTTATAACACTCGGCTGCAATACAATCCCCGCCAAAAGGGTGTCCGTTCGTCTCTGTACATCCTTTGCAGCTGCTTTTAAAACCGCATCCGGTACAATCAATCCCGCAAATTGTTTTCATTCTGCATTCCCTCCTTCAATTTTGCTTTTTGATTCATTTTTCGTCAAATATGGTTCTTCTCAACCTGATCAATCAATCGTTCACTGCCGCTCATTCTTCCATTCTTCTATAAAACTAAAATTACAATTCTTTTTTTAGGCGTGAATACATTTTCATATCAATAACTTTTCCGTTCTTTACGGCATTGCTTCTCAAAGTGCCCTCATACTGAAAACCTGCTTTTTCAAGCACTCTACAGGATGCGCTATTAGACGCAAACGGTTCTGCATAAATACGGATAATATCGCTCCTGTCAAAAACATACTCACAAATCTGTTTTACAGCTTCGGTCGTAATCCCTTTGCCCCAATACGCTTCCGCAATGCAATAACCCAATTCAGCAGTTCGGTTATGTATATTTTCCTGGCGAAAAACACCAATGCTTCCAATCGCTTTATCGTTTATTGTAATCGCAAAAGCAAAGATTTTATTTTCATCTGCAGAAAGCATAGCAGAGATATAAGCCTTTCCATCCCGCTCGGTGTAAGGATACGGCAATCCATCCCGAAGATTCTCTTGTATTTTTTTGTTGGAAAGTGCCAATACCAAGTCCGTTGCGTCTGATAACTTCCATTTTCTTATTTTACCCACCATTTTCTTTTCACCTCTAAAAATCAAAGTCTGCTATTGTTTACTATATATCATTTTCTTGAAAAAGAAAAGGGGGAGCTTCAGCTTTGCGTTCACCCAAGTGGAGGCCATAGATATCCCCCCTTCTCCCACATGAAGCAATGAAAGGTTTATGGTTGCTTTTTTCTTTTTTTACCGTCCACTTGAAAAGGGATTTTTGCTTTTAATGCGCTTACATCCTTGGATACGCAGAATAGCCTTTCCTTAACAAACGGCTCTGTATCATCATACAATCTCTCCAACTCCATTTAAAAACTGAATTTTATGATCTGATTCGGCATTTCTATAAACGTTTTTGGCAATAACGCTGACGTCAAATACCCGCCTTTTGACATCTTGTTTTTTAATCCTTCTTTTTGATTCTCCTAGACGCCGTTCGAAAAATAGAAATATGCACAATGGCGGAAAAAGGAGCGTTGTCTGGGCGTATTGACATTTTTCAAACAAGCCCTAAACAAACAACCGGCGCTATGCCCCTGACAGGGGTGGCATAGCGCCGGTTGTTATTAACGGCACGTTTCATGATCGGCAAGAAAGCCCCTGATCACAGACCAAATGTGCCCCCGCCCTATCGACGTGGAGGGACGGGCTCTCTTCAGATTCCCATCGTCTTGCGTACTGCCGCAGGCAATGGATTTTCAGTGCCAGAAAATCCATTGTTTTTGCAGCCGTGCGACCAGCGCTCCGAGCGCAGTCACCACCGTGCCAATCACAATTATCCCGGCGACCGCGTGGGCATAATTCGCATAGGCGATACTGTTTTGCACGTAGTAACCCATACCGTGGGTCGCCCCCATCAGCTCTGCAAAGTTCAGCATCAGCAGCGAGGTTGTCAAGCTCACCCGCAGCCCGCCAATTACGCTGGGGAACAGGTATGGCAGCAGGATGTTCCAAATCATTGTGCGGCCTGTGGGGCACAGCATCCGCGCAGAATCCAGGATCTGCGGTTCGATACTGACCACACGGTTGATCGTGCTGAGAAAGTTCGGCAGGAACACCCCAAGTACGATTACCACGAGCGAAGCGCTGCGAAAGGTCGGCATCAGCGCGACCAGGTAAGGGGAAATCACAATAGGCGGAATGGGCGCCAGTACATTTGCAATCGGATAGGCAAACGCGCGCAGGCGCGGATACCATCCGGCGAACAGCCCAAGTGCGACCGCGAGCACGAGCCCGATCAAAAAGCCGGAAAGCAGAAGCTGCAGTGAGTAAGCGATATTGCGCAGAATGGTCCCCCATTGGCTGCGGAACGTGTCAAACACGTTCTCCGGCGCGGGGATGAGGACAGGATGGGCGCGGTGAAGCACAGAGGTCATAACTTCCCATACCAGCAGGAGCGCCCACACCAGCCGGATGATATCAAACGGCGCTGTTTGGGCTTTCCCAACTTGCCGGCCGCGCCAGGCAGCGAGCAGAAACAGCCCTTCGATGATACAAAGCGCGGCAATCAGCGCAGTGCATGACGCAAGTCCGGGGCGGGCCTTAGGGGCTAGCAGCACGATGCCCAACAGCACGGCAAACAGCAGATGCGACTGCAGGAACCGCCGGTGTGTGACGTTCATGCAGGAGCCTCCTCACAAACGCAGCCCGGCTTGCCGTCTGCATGAAAATAGGCGAGAAGTTCACGGCGGCAGGCGCAAACCTGCTCCAGCCCTGCCGTGTCCAACTGCCGGCGCGGACGCGGCAGGCGGACCGGAAGCACGCCGGCTATCTCGCCGGGCGTCATATAAAGGACACGGTCGGCGAGCAACACCGCCTCATGAATATCATGGGTGACGAATACCACCGTTTTCCGATGGCTGCCCGCGCCCATATAAACTGATTCAAGCAGCGTTTGCAGCTCCCCCCGGATGCGGGTATCGAGCGCGCCGAACGGTTCATCCAGCAGCAGGATATCGGTATTCATCGCAAGCGTCCTTGCAATCGCGGCCCGCTGCCGCATCCCGCCCGAAAGCTGGAACGGATACTTATCCGCGGCATCCAGCAGCCCGACTTTCTGCAAAACCTCGTCCGCGGTTTTGCGTACCTCTGCACGGGAAAGCGCCGGATGCGCCTGCCGGATGCCAAACGCAACGTTTCGCCGTGCAGTCATCCATGGGAACAGGGTATAATTCTGGAATACAATCGAGCGGTCGGTTCCGGGGCCGGCGACCGGCTTGCCGTCAATCCGCACCTCTCCGCTGTCGGGAAAAGTCAGACCGGCCAGAAGCCGCAGTAAGGTCGTCTTGCCGCAGCCGGACGCGCCGACAACGCATACAAACTCCCCATCTTCCACTGTCAGAGAAAGGTTCCGCAATGCTGGGGCAGCCCCGGAACGGCCAGAATACGTGTATGTTACATGCTCAAGCTCGATTTTCGCCATTGTCCTTCCTCCCTTGCCGGCCTCAATGGTTATGCGCCTGAAAATATTCGGTCAGCTCGTTCCAAAGCGCGTTATCCGGCTCGCGTTCGGTCAAAACCGCAAGCGCGCGCCCGTAAACATCTGATACCACATACGCTGACCAGTCAATCTCAACGGCCGGTTCGATCTGTCCGATGTTCTCCATGGCCTGGTAGAATGCAATGCAGGCATCCTTGTCCGGGTCCAGAGACAACCGCATATCGGGCGTATAACGGTCCGTGCCATAGACCTGCGCGCGGAGGAAGTCCCGCTCCTCGCCACTATACGCTTCGAGCAGATCAAGCGTTTCTTCCTCGTGCTCGTTTGCGTAAGCATAGCCGCGCAGCGCGGCAACCTCGAATTTTACCAGCGCGTCAAATGCATTTGCGTAGGTATCGGCATTGCAGGTCTGGCGGCAGCAGGGATAAGGCGTTACAAAATCGCTGACGGTCGCGACTAATTCCGTACCGAAATCTTCGGCGTAGTAGCCCATACACGAATTTGTAATGCAAAGGTCATATTCTCCGTTGACGCAACCGGTAATTGCGGTATTAGCGTCATTGACAAAAACAAAGGCGACATCTGCGCCCGAACCCGGTTCGCCGATGGACAGCCCCTGTTTCAGCAGGTAATCCTTGAGCACCATTTGACTGGTTTCAGGCATCTGACAAGCAATGGTCATGCCTTTGAAATCACCCGGGGAATGCAGCGTCAGTCCGCGCCCTGCAGCCGCCATGATCTCGCCGCCTTCACCTGCCGTGCCGCCGAATACGCGCAGCGTGGCGACGCCTTGGCTGATAAACGTGGCGGCAGCGGTGCTGCTGAACAGGTATACGTCGAGGTCGCCGGTAGAAACAGCTGTATATGCATCATTCATGCTGGAAACCTTCTCAAACTGGATGTCTACCCCCTCCTCTGCAAAATAGCCAAGCGCATCTGCAACAAGCACGCCGGCCGGTTTGATCGAATTGCCAAGCAGCCCAACCTTCAGGGTCACAGGGGCGCTTTCGGATGGGCGGACCACACCGGACGCGGATGCACCCTGGTTTGCAGAATCCATAACGGTCCCGCCGCAGGCAGTCGATGTGGCCACTAGCACGGCGGCCAACAGCGCAGAAACAAATTTTTTCATTTCTATCCTTCCTCTTTCTTGGGAAAATAGGGACACCGTATTCCCCGGCATTCCTTGCTTTTTGTGAAACGGCTGCAGACGATCTCCGGCACTTCACCGAGGGTCGCCCCCAGCAGCACAGGGCTTTGCCGAATGGCTTCGCTGACTGCAAGATAGGTAACGCGCTTGCAGCAGCGGGGGCCGCCGATACTGGCAATCTTCTCCAGGCAACGCGCGGTCATCTGATTGACCTGCGACCAGTGCGCCTCTTTTTTCGGTGAAGATTCGGCCAGCACCGCCGCGAAGATGCCGCACCCGACCGCTGCGCCGCAGCAGCCATACCATCCACAGCAGCCGCCGGGGACTGTGGAGGCGCGCTGTGCTGCGAGCAACAAATCTTTTTCAAGCTGACCGCGCGACGCGCCCTGCGCCAGACGCGCGGCTGTCAGCAAAGCAGCCGGTACGATAAAGTGGTGCTCCGGGCAGTGCATGGCAACGCTTTCGCAGTCCATCAGCCGCTCTGCAAGTTCTACAGGCTGGCTTGGCTTTCCGGCGCCGAACGCGGACAGGCATAGATCCATGAGTTCCCCATATAGACGGGGTTCGGTTGGAAGCATAGGGACCTCCCCTTTTTTCAAAATTGGGTCAAAAACAGCAGCCCCTCATCCCGTTTTCAGGGCGGGAGCTGCGTATGCTCGGGTTATTCTGCAGGGACAGACGCCAGCGTCTGTCTGAAAACCATCCAAATACTGCCTCAAAGCATCCATTTTTGAAGCCGCAGCTGACAAACCTATGGGGCCGTTTTCAAATCTGCTCTGCGCATACATGCGGCTGATACCACCTGCAGGCATTCTTTACCGATGCGCGTACCGGCATCCCCGCACCGGACAGTACGGTCAGCCAACCGATCTTTTCTTCCGGCACGTCCAGCCCACACGGTTCGACCTGCGCCACATTGCCGACGCAGTCCACAAACTGCAGCCCATCTGCCGTTTGAATAAACCCCTTGACCCGAAAGGTATCCTCAAGGAACATTTCAATAAATTTTTGCAGTTCATAGGCAGTGATTGTGGGTGCAATCCGGAGATTCAGCTTACGCAGGGAGAGATCGGCAGTCAGCGGCATATCATCCGGCGGCAGCGCCCGTGTGTTTTCCAGCAGTTCCAGGATGCTGCCGTCAACCGCGCCGAAGCAGGTCTGCAAAACCGGCATATCAGGGCGCTGTCCCTGCACAAGGGCAAGGGTGGCATTGCGCTGCTCCGCACTGGCGCGGTCCGTCTTGTTCAGGATTGCTATGTCGCTGGAGGCCAGCTGCTTGACGCAGGTCCGTGCGGTCGCATACAGTTTGGGAAACCGCACCGTGTCAATCAGGCAGATGCCGCCCATATATTCGATCTGCGGAAAGCGCCCGGAATGGCAGAACAGCTTGCGTACGCCGGTCGGGTCAGATAACCCGGAAGCCTCGACCAGAATTACGTCCGCATTTATGCCGGCGGATTCGCACAGCGCTTTTTCAAATTGGTCTATACGGCAGGAACAAAACACTGAGCCGCCGGAAACCTCCTGTAAGAATGCGCCCAGTTCGGACAAGAGCACGCCATCGACGCCCTCCTGTCCGAATTCATTGACGATCAGCTGAATCTTTTGCCCGGCAAACAAACGGATGAAATTTTTCAAAAAAGTCGTTTTACCGGCGCCAAG
>CANPPM010000047.1 GCA_947575935.1 uncultured Butyricicoccus sp.
AAATTGGGGAAGTATGGCGGAAAAAGGACCGTTGTTTGGGCGTTTTGACATTTTTCAAACAAGCCCTAGACAGCAGCGGTCCAAAGCGTGTTGCGCCGGTTTGCCCTGCCCTTTCCCACCCGTAGGCAAGTGGGAGATGCGCAGCGTCCCAGGGTTTCGGCGGGCGTCTGGGGGCGCCGCGCAGGCGTGAGGGGACGGAAGCGCGGCAGGCATTCGCTGCGCAGGGAAACTGTGGAAAGCATCCGGGTAAGCGTATAACTCAATTTATGAAAATCACAGGAAAAGGTGAGCAGAAAAGCTATGGAGAAAAAACTTGTCAGTGAAATCACGGCAATGGACGTTGATTTTGCACAGTGGTATACCGATATTGTAAAAAAGGCCGAGCTGATCGATTATTCGTCGGTGAAAGGCTGCGTGATTATGCGCCCCTACGCGCAGGCGATCTGGGAAAATATTCAGCGCATCATGGATGGCATGTTTAAAGAGACCGGGCACGAAAATGTCGCCATGCCTCTCTTTATCCCGGAGTCGCTGCTGCAGAAGGAAAAGGATCACGTCGAGGGGTTCGCGCCAGAAGTAGCGTGGGTAACCCACGGCGGGGCGGAAAAGCTGGAGGAGCGGCTATGTGTCCGTCCAACTTCGGAAACGCTGTTTTGTGAGCATTATGCTAAGATTGTCCGCTCGTGGCGCGATCTGCCCAAGCTCTATACTCAGTGGTGCTCGGTCGTGCGCTGGGAAAAGACCACCCGTCCGTTTCTGCGCTCGCGCGAATTTTGGTGGCAGGAGGGGCATACCGTCCACGCGACTGAGCAGGAAGCGCGTGAGGAGACCATGCGCATGCTGAATGTTTACGCGACCTTTGCTGAGGAGTATCTTGCCATTCCGGTTGTCAAGGGACAAAAGACCGATAAGGAGCGCTTTGCAGGCGCGGTCGAGACCTATACGATCGAGGCGATGATGCATGACGGAAAGGCGCTGCAGTCTGGTACGTCGCATTACTTTGGCGACGGCTTCGCACGGGCGTTCGATATGCAGTATACCGATAAGAACAATACCCTGCAGTATATGCATCAGACTTCGTGGGGGGTTTCCACCCGGCTGATCGGCGCGATTATCATGACCCATGGCGATAATGAGGGCTTGGTTTTGCCGCCCCGTATCGCGCCGGTCCAGCTGGTGGTTATTCCGGTCGCCTCGCATAAGCCCGGCGTGACCGAAAAGGCGCAGGAGCTGTATGAGGCTATCCGGCAGACGGGTATCCGTACGAAGATTGACCTCTCGGAAAACAGCCCCGGCTGGAAATATGCCGAATATGAAATGAAGGGCGTGCCGCTTCGGCTGGAGGTTGGTCCGCGGGATATTGAGAATGGCCAGTGTGTGCTGGTGCGCCGCGACAACCGTGAAAAGACGGTCGTGCGGTTCGAGGAGCTGGCACGCGTCATTCCGGAGATGCTTGACGATATCCAAGGGGCGTTGTTCCGCAAGGCACTGAAGAACCGTGAGGAGCACACCTATTCAGCCAGGACGCTTGAGGAAATGAAGGCGCTGATGAAGGATCACACCGGTTTTGTCAAGTCGATGTGGTGCGGCGACCAGGCCTGTGAGGAAAAAGTAAAGGAAGAGACCGGCATGCCCTCCCGCTGCATCCCCTTTGCACAGGAGAAAATCGGGGATGTCTGCCCCGTCTGCGGCAAGCCTGCCCATAAAATGGTGGTCTGGGGGATCGCGTATTAAGGCGATGCATGCGCAGGCGGGAGCCTTGGCATCAAAGGCGTATGGTCTGTGTTCGGCTGGGATACGCGTTTGCAGCCGGCCGGATCCTTCGCCCTGTCCCAGAGAGGAAAGCGCAGTGGGGGAGCAGGGCCGTCTGCGGTGGCCTGACAGGAAGGAGGCAGCGAATGGAAAGCTTGCAGGAAGTCGGCGAGGCGCTGACTGGCGCGGCGCAGGATATCGTGGATCCAGGCACGGTTTTGGCGGATGAAGGATTGCAGGAGGTTGGCGCGGCGCTGACCGAGGCGGCATCGGATGTGGTGCCGCCAACCATTCTGGATACGCTGCGCTCCTTTTTTGCCACGGATATGGGGATGGTGGCTGCCCGTGCACTGATGGTAGTGTTGATTCTGCTGCTGGGGATGGTTGCGTCGAAAATCCTGAACCATACCTTTTCGAAATCGGTGCGCAAGCTGCGGGATGCAAAAAACCCGAATGCATCGGTGCTGGCGTTCCTGCGGTATGTGGTGCTTGCAGGCGTGTATTTCATCACATTTTCGAGCGTTGTCGCCGTGGTGCCGGTGCTGAACACCATTTTAACGACGATGTTGGCCGCCGGCGGCGTACTGGCAATTGTGGTGGGCGTTGCCGCACAGGAGGCGCTTGGTTCGATTGCGAGCGGCGTGATGCTGCTGGTGTTTCAGCCGTTTCTCATCGGTGATGTGCTGCGTGTGCCCGACCTGGATATAACGGGGACGGTCGAAGATATTACCCTGCGGCACACTGTACTGAAAACTGTCGAAAATAAGCGCGTGATCATCCCCAATAGTACCATGAACGGCGCGGTAGTCGAGAATTTTGACTATGGCGAAAAAAAAGTCTGCTTGATGCTCGACATCGGGATTCCCTACGAGAGCGATACCGAAAGGGCGCTGGCCGTGCTGGCGGAGGAGGTTGCGGCCCACCCAGACTACCTGGATCCGCGTACCTCCGAGGAGAAGGCTGCCGGTGCGCCATTGGTTACGGTGCGTGTGCAGGAGCTGGCAGATTCTGCCGTGGTACTGCGCGCGCTGCTGTGGGGGGTGGACAATGGGACGGCCTTTGGTATGCGGTGCGATCTGCTGCGCGGGCTGAAGGCCCGGTTTGATGCGGAGGGGATTGGATTTGCGTATCCCCATATCCAGATTGTACAGGACGGAAAACCGCTGTGAGAAAAGCGGAAGGGCGTCTGAAATGTGAACAGTGTGTAAAAACAGCGGCAGATCAGGCCGCTGTTTTATTTTTCCGCTTGAAAATTAGAGGGTGCGTGCTATACTAAAAAGTAGATGAATGGCAAACCGGCTGTTCGAATGTTAGGAGGATAGATGTAAATGAAATTTTCCATCAAAAAATTGCTTGTGAGCGGCTTGCTCGCAGGTGCGATGACCTGGTGTGCTGCTGGCGCGGCGAATTTTGAAAATGCCGCACAGTCGCTGAGCGATCTTGGCTTGCTGACCGGGACGCAGAGCGGCTTTGACCTGGATCGGGCGAGCACGCGCGGCGAGGCGGCTGCGATGCTGGTCCGCCTGCTTGGCAAAGAGGCCGAGGCCAATGAAGCGTGGAAGACGGATGCGGATAGTTTCGCGTTCACCGATATGGAAGACGCGGCTTGGGCGAAGCCCTATGTGAACTGGCTGGTCAAAAACGGACTGGCTGCCGGAACGACCGAGACCACCTTTGCGCCGCGGGACAACTGTTCGGCACAGATGGCGGCAACCTTCCTGCTGCGCGCGCTGGGATACTCGGATGCCGAGGGCGGCGATTTTACCTATTTCACGGCGATGGATTTTGCACGGGAAAAGGGCGTAGTCGACCTTTTCAACTGCGATGAGAAGAATTTCCAGCGGGATCATCTGGTGGCGATGTGCTATACGGCGCTGTCTCGCCAGCCCAAGGGCGGCGAAGGCGATCTGTTGAGCAAGCTGGTGACCGAGGGTGCGGTTGCGGATAACGATGCTTCCAAGGCTGTGCGGCAAACGTTTGAGGATTTCCGTGCGCTCTTTGCGGTGTCTGAGAGCCTGCAGAGCGATTCGATTGCTATGAAGATGAATGCAGATATTGAGGTCGGAGACGGCGAGGAAACCGTAAAGATGGGGATGCTGCAGGATATATCCGTTAAAATGGATGCGACCAAGTTTGAGACGCTGGAAATGGCAGTGAGCGGCTCGGTCAATGTGGTTGCGGGCGAGGAGACGATAAGTGTCCCGAACACCATGTATTTTAAGGACGGTATGGCGTATATTGAGAGCGATGGCTCCAAGATGAAGATGCCGATGGATTTTGAACAGGCAATGAAGCAGGTAAACGCTGTCAACGTGGACGTCAGCGGAGAGTCGATTGCCGTAATTGAATCGCTGAAAAAGAGCGCTGCAGACGGCAAGACGGTCTATGAAATTACTTACAATGAGAAGCTGATGAGCAGTGTTGTCGAGCGCATGATGGGGGCGATGTTGGAGACTATGCCCGACCTGAACGATACGGCAGCCCAGGTTACGATTGACAAGGTAGCTGTGAGCGAGACCGTGTCCGACAAGGGGCTGGATAGCATGGAGCTGGATATGACATTCAGCTTTAACGATGGCGACAGCAAAATGACCATGTCGATGAAGATGCATATGGACATCATCGCGACTGGCGATGCAGTCCAGGTCGAGTTCCCGGCGTCTTTTGACGGTTACGAGGATATCTCGAACGCCGCAGCATAATCTGCATATGAAAAAGGGGGCGATCGCCCCCTTTTTTCTGCGTTTTAAAACCATAGGTTTCCGACGGATTAGGCGCGTCGGTACTCAGGCAATCCCCAGCTCCTTCTTCATGGCCGAGATCATGGAATCGTACTCGGCCTGGTCAAGGATGACCTGGTCGGCGTCGGCGCGGGTGATGGTAAAGCTGCCGCCGAAATCAAGGCCGCCCTCGTATTTGGGAACGATATGGAAATGGAGATGCGGGTTGGTGTCACCAAAGGAGCCGATATTGATTTTGCTGCAGCCCCACAGCTTTTTGACTGCCTCAGCGACGCGGGAAACATCGCTGATAAGTCCGGTACGCTGGCCGTCGGTCAGCTCAAAAACCTCTTTTTTGTGATCGTCAAGCGCGACGACGCAGCGTCCCTTGTGGGACTGGTCGCGGAAGAGATAGACGGTGCTGGTTGACAGCTTGCCGACCAGAAACATAATGCTGTCGCGTTTTTCGTGGTGCTCCTCACAGTAGAAGCAGCCGGATGCCTTTGCCATAAATAAAACACTCCTTCTGAATTTCTGCATGTCCGCTGCGCGCGGATCCTGCTTTCAGTATACACGGTTTGAAAAGAAAAGACCAGCCCTTTCTTTCAGAAATTTGTAGATATTCCGGGGGCGGCGCATTTGCAGGAGCGCTGCAGGCCGGGGCCCGTCATTCGGAGAACATGCGGTTGACACGCTCCCGCAGCGCGGGATAGCGGGAAAGGGACGGATCCTGGGCGAGCAGGCGTTCCGCCTCTTCCCGGGCTGACTGCATCAGTGCGAGATCGGAGGCAAGGTTTGCAACATGCAGTACCGGGAGACCGTGCTGCCGCTGTCCGAAAAAATCCCCTGGCCCGCGCTGGGCGAGATCAGCCCGTGCAATCTCGAACCCGTCGTTGGTGCCGCACAGGATCTTTAACCGTGCCCGTGCTTTTTCCCCTTTGTCTTTGCCGAAAAAGATGCAGTAGGATTGTTTCTTGCCGCGTCCGACCCGCCCGCGCAGCTGGTGCAGCTGCGATAGGCCGAATCGGTCGCCGTCTTCAACGACCATAAGGTTGGCGTTCGGTACGTTGACACCGACCTCAATGACGGTCGTCGCAACTAGGATGTCGGTCTGTCCAGCCGCAAATTCGGTCATGACGGCATCCTTTTCGGGTGGTTTCATGCGTCCATGGAGCAGTGCGACCCGCCGGTGTGGCAGTACCTGCCGGAGGGCCTGCGCGTGCTGTTCGGCACTTTTCAGCGGCAGTTCACCCTCTTCAACCAGCGGACAGACAACGTACACTTGGCCGCCGTCTAAAATTTGCTTTTCCATAAATTGATAGATGCGCTGCCGCATCCGCTCCCCGACGGCAAAGGTCTGCACCGGCTGCCGTCCGGGCGGCAACTCATCCAACACCGATACATCAAGATCTCCATATAGGATTAGTGCCAGCGTGCGTGGAATTGGCGTCGCGGACATGACGAGGACATGCGGCATTTCCCCCTTTTGGCGGAGTGCAGTGCGCTGTTTGACGCCAAACCGATGCTGCTCGTCGACGACCACCGCACCGAGGCGGGAAAATGCAACCCCCTTTTGGATCAGCGCATGTGTCCCGATGATGATCTGCGCCTCCCCGGATGCAATAGCGGCGTGCTTTGCACGCTTTTCAGCCGTCCCCATTGCGCCGGTCAGCAAGACACAGGAGAGGCCGAGCGCCCGGAATACCGGCGCGAGGGACTGTGCATGCTGCGCCGCAAGGATTTCGGTGGGGGCCATCAAAGCCGCTTGGAAGCCGTTCTGTGCCGCTAATACGCAAAGCGCCGCTGCGGTCACCGTTTTTCCTGAGCCGACGTCGCCTTGTACCAAACGGCGCATCGGATGCCCGCCGGCACAGTCGGCGGCAAGTTCGGAAACGGCGCGCTGCTGCGCGCCGGTCGGCGGGAAAGGGAGTGCCTGCCAGAAGGAGTCCAGGTCAATTTTTTCGAAACGCAGACCGGGCTGCTCCAGCCGTTTGCCTTTCATCCGCTGCAGGCCGCAGCATAGCAGAAACAGCTCTTCAAAGACCATGCGCCTGCGCGCTGCCGCGGCTTCTTCCATGGTTTCGGGGCGGTGGATGGAGCGCAGCGCATTCTGCAGGGGGGGCAGGCCATATTGGGCCAGCAGATGCCCGGGCAGGAAGTCCGGATATTTCCCTTCGGCTGCGTTTAGTGCGGCCTCGGTCAGCTGCAGCAGCATGCGCTGGGTAATGCCTGCCGTCAGTGGATAGATTGGCACGATATGCCCGCATGCGCCAGGGGAAAGCTTTTCATAGTCAGGGGAGATCAGCTGCCGTCCGCGCCCGCGGCCCTGGACAGCGCCGCAGAAAAGATATTCTTGCCCTTCGCGGAGAAGGGCGGCATAATAACGGTTGTTAAAGTAAGTGACGCCGATGGAGCCGCTTTCATCAAATATAGTACATTTGGTCAGTTCCATTCCCCTTCGGATGCGGCGCAGTTCGGGGGTGCTGCCGACTATTGCACGGACGCAGGCGCGTTCCCCCTCTTGCAGGGCGGCGATTGGAGTGATATGGGTACGGTCATCATAGTCACGTGGATAGAGCTCGAGTGCATCCTGCAGCGTGCGCAGCCCCAGTTTTTCGAGCAGCGCAGCCTTCTTGGGGCCAATACCCGGCAGCGAGCGTGTGCTGTCTTGCAGGGCGGGCATCAGAGGGCATACTCCCGATGTACTGCAACGACGACGCCCAACACCTGGCTGCCTTCAACACAGACCGTCGGATAGTCCGGATGTTCGGGCAGCAGCCAGTGTGCGCCGTCCTGGATGGAAAGACGTCTGCAGGCGGCCTCGCCTTCCAGCAGTGCGGCCACGAGCTGGCCGGTGCGGGGCGGCTGCGCCTGCTGGACGATGATCAAATCACCGTCCAGAATGCCTGCGCCGGTCATGGAATCCCCCCGGATGCGCAGCGCGTAAAACTGCCCGCTGCTGTCGACACCCGCATATGGCAGGTAGCCTTCGATCTCTTCCACCGGCGGGGCGGAGACCATCCCGGTCACCTTGCGGAGGATGGGGACGCGCGGCACAGCGGTGGCTGCCGCTCCGGTCAGCGAAAGCGCCCGGGTTTTATGTTCGGTGCGGTCTAAATAGCCGGCTTCCCGCAGCGCCTTTAAATGGGCGTGTACGGTCGACGGGGAACGGAGTCCGACGGCCTGGCCGATTTCGCGGACGGATGGGGGATAGCCGCGTTCGGCGAGGAAGGACGCGATATATTCCAGGATATACCGTTGTTTTTCTGAGATTTTTCCCTCTTCTCGTTTCGTTCTCATGTCTGCCTCCTATTTCAACCTGTGCTCCGGTTGGGGGGAGCACGGAGAATCAAAATGAAACATATGTTTGCTTTGTTTTGATTATAGCACGACATAGGAAAGATTGCAAATTTTTGTTTCAGGCGGCAGCAGGGCCGTTTTTCCGAAAAGGGGTCCGGGTAGAAGATAGGGGGCTGCTGCGTGTGCCGGTCTTTTCGCGCCCACCGGCGCGCCCTTCCTGTATTTTGGATTCGCCGGGGGATAAGGCGCTGTGTTTTGCGGGCGGGGTCAATACAGCGGCGGGGCTTTGAACAACGTAAAGGGGGAGGGCCATGTGGGCCCTCCCTCTGCAGAAAGTATGGGTTTGGTGGGGAAACGGAGCGCTGTGCCGCCGTTTGGCTTATAGCTGCGCAGGTGGGATTTCCTCCTGTGGAAAGCTGCGTTTTTTTGCGGCCCGTCTTTCAAGCCGCAAGATCAGCGCTGTCATATCGTCGCTGCCGCTGCGTTCGGAGGCGGCCATGACCAGCCGCGCTGCCAGCTCTTTTGGGCTGTCCCCGGCACGTTTTCGAAGCAGTTCGCGGACCCAGAGGTCGTCTGCGCCATCGCACACACCGTCCGATAGCATCACGAACAAGTCGCCGTGTGCCAGGCGTAGGGGGATGCTTTCGACGCCGCCTTCCTCTTCGCTCAGACCGACCGGCAGCGCGGCATTGTTCAGTCGTGTGATACCGCCCGAAGTGACGACGTAGCTGGGGGCGGCTCCGCACTTGATGGAGGAAGCCCGGCCGGAAAACAGGTCGACGGTCAGCGCGTCCAGCGTCACGAACCGCCGGCCATCGCATTGGATACGGTAGGAGGGGGCAACCGCTTTCAACGCGTCCTCGACCGGAACGCTTGCCAGAAGGAAGCGTTCCATCAGGCTTAGGAAGTTGCGGCTGTCCCGTGCGGCTTGATCGCCGGCGCCCATGCCGTCGCACAGGAGCAGGCAGGCGACGCCTTCGTCGGTGAGGAAGTAGCGCCCGGTATCGCCGGAGACGTGTTCGCCGTCCTTTTGCCGCTGCCCGACCCCGACCACTGCGCGAAAGGCGGCTTGTTCCCGTAGGACGATGCGTTCGCCAAGCTCGTCCTTGACCAGCAGCGGGTCGGTTAGGCTGACCGACAGCAGCGCAGACAGACCGGCTGCGAAGCCCTGCCGCTGCTCTAGGATGTTGTCAATGCCAGGACCCGTCAGCTCAACCCGCAGCCGCCCCATTCCGTCCCGGAAGACTGCCGCCTGCTCGGCGGCGCCGAAGGCCTGCGCATACCGCCGTACCTGTTTTTCACGGGCAGGGAGCGAGATAAAGTCTTGCGATAGCCCGGCCGACATCTGCCGGAAAATACCGGTGATACCCGCATATTGCCGCGCAATCAGCGAACGGTTTTCCTCCTGCCGTTCACGGTATTCCTCGCGTTCACGCAGGGTGTACAGGGATTCGTTGATGGTGCGCAGCAGCTCAGGAAAGTGGACGCAACGGCTGGAAAAATGCTGGGGGAAGTCTCCGGCCTCAACACGGCCTCGCCGCAGCATCGGAATGGCGACATCGCTGAGTACGCTTAATGTAGAGACATAGTCTTTTTGCCAGCAATAGGCACAGATGGAGCATTTGCGGCAAACCCGTTCGGCAGCTGCGTCGAAGACGGCGTGGCTTTCCTCATCGGCCGAAGCTTTGCCGTACTGTGCGCCGGTCATCATGGAGAGGTACATTTCGTAGAAGGCCTGCGCCGCCTCGCCTGCCCGCCTGCGGGACGACTGACGCAGGCGGGCGGTTGCGTCCGAGACCTGGCTGCGTTCGGGCAGCAGCAGCTCGCTGATGCCGTCCCAGAAAGCGTCCGGCAGGGCGGCGAATACGAGTGCCGCGACTGCGGTCTCGTAGATAGAGGGCAGGAATACCGCCCGTTCAATGCCCAGCAATGCTGCACAGCCTGCGGCAGCGGTAAAGAAAAGGGCGAATAGCCGCCGCCCGGATTCCCGGAAAGCACCAGCCGCCAGCGCGGAAAATGCATAAAGGCAGGTGAAGTATGCGCCGCCCGTGCCGGCTGCATCCATCGTCATGCCGAATGCAACGCCGACTGCTGTGCCGCCCGCGCTGCCGCACAGGCAGGCCGACCCCATGACGATCAATACGGCGATAGCCCGTGCCGGTGCAAACCGTCCGAACAGCAGCAGGTCGCTCACTGACAGCAACAGCGTGGCTGTAACAACCAGAAAGGCTGAGGGCTTGGTGAGCAGGCCGTTTGGCGGCGGGGATAGGGCTGCCATATAGAACCAGCACGCCGCCGCGGTCAGGACGAGGGAGCAGAGGAAGAGCGCCAGCCAGCGGGCGCTGGCCTCGGGCAGGAAAACGAAAGTGCACGCGCCCAGCGAGACTGTGGCTACCGTCGGGATGAACCACCGAAGGCGCATCAGCGGGGAGTCCTGAAAGACGTGTGCTGTGCACAGCGTCAGCAGTGACGAGGCTGCGTAGGCGACCGCCTGCGGGTCGCCGGGCCGCAGGAAGAGATACCCGAAAAATGCACCGATCACCGCCGGGACGCCCGCACCAACTGTGCACATGACCCCTGCCATTGCCGCTCCAAAGGGTGCAAAGCCTCCAAAAATCGATGCACGGGCGAGGGTTGCGCTGAGGAGGAATTGCGCCGAAACGCGCAGAAGAGTGCGCACGGTGTGCGCCTGCAGAAAACGCTCGCGCGTGGCTGCGGCCTGCGCCGCCGCAGCGAAGATTTTGTTCTTTTGCTTGTCCATAGCTTTGCCAGCCTCCTTGTGGAGTTCAGTATAGGACAAAGGCGGCGCGAGCTTTGGCGGGAAATATGAAGGGACATGGAAAAGTTTTGAAAATCACAATCTTTTTCTTGTTTGAGCGCTTTTAAGCGGAAATTGGTGTCGCAAAACAAAAAAACGGAGGGGAATCAGGGGCTGCGTTTCCGCGTCCGGCATCGACAGGCGGATCCGGAAGCGCCCCGACAAAATATAGGGGCATAGGGGAGGGACGTTCGAGCCGCTGCTGTGGCTGTAAGAAAAGCGGGCCGCTCTGAAAGGAGCCGGCCGCGCAGACAAAGGGTTCCTGCACCGGGCGTAAATGGAGTTAATCACCCAGCCGGTCAAGTCGGGATAATTGCCGATCAGAATGTCAATGCCCCTGGAAGCCAGGTCGCGTACATCTTCTTCGGTGTTGACGGTATAGGTATTGATCTGGATGCCATACTGCTTAAGTTCGTGTACGACCTCGGGGGTGAGATTGCGGAAGAAAGGATGGTAACAGGAAACGCCGACCTCGTGACAGTATTTTCCGGCGTTAATCAGCCAGGTCTCGCTGAGCAGGCCGTACTTCAGGTCGGGGGCAAGCGCACGCATCCGCAAAATAGAAAAATGGTTAAAGCTGGAGATGATGACCTTTTCTTCGAGGCCAAATTCCTGAATCATTGCCCAGACCTTTTCCTCGATCCCGTGATATTCAAAAACACCGGTTTTCAGTTCGATGTTGGTGACAATGGGCGTATCCTGGATGTAGGTAAAGTATTCCCGCAGGGTGGGTACTGGATTGATCCCGTATTGTCCGGTGAAGCGGAAGGAGGCGTCCAAGGCGCGCAGGGCCTCCAGGGAATGGTCGCGTACATATCCGGAACCATTTGTGGTACGGTCTACCTGTTCGTCGTGGAAAATGACAGGGATGCCGTCGCTGGTCAGTTGTACGTCAAGCTCTATTCCATCCGCACCGGCTTCGACGGCCTTACGGAAGGCAAGCATGGTGTTTTCGGGATAATTGCCGCTGAAACCGCGGTGTGCAAAGTTTTTTGTCATAATTTGTATCCTTTCATCAACTGGGCTGTAAAACCAGACCGGCCATGCCGGATCCGTCCAAAACGGAAGTTTATTTGACGAACTGACGCGCCGGAAGGTATGTTCCGGCGCGTCAGTTTTGTTTAGGGATCGTGCCTATGCCGTTTGGCCGGGGAACGCTCTCAGCATGCAGTCAGCCTGGGTTGCGCAAAGGGGGACCCATCCTGCCCGTAGGGGAAACTGGACGGCGCTGCCCGCTTGCGCGTATCGGTCCTTACTCAACGTAGTGGCAGGCCACAAAGTGCTGTGGCCGGACTTCGCGCAGGCCGGGGTTGCTTTTGCTGCAGTTTTCGCGGCAGACATCGCACCGCTTGCCGAAGCGGCATTCGTCGGGCAGGTTGACCGGAGAGGTGATCTCGCCCTTAATGAGGGTACGCTGCGGTTTTTCTTTGCCGACGACCGGAATCGGGATGGCCGACAGCAATGCCTTGGTATAGGGGTGAAGCGGATTGGCGAATAATTCATCGGAGGAAGCCTTTTCTACCATCTGCCCCAGATACATGACCGCGATATCGTCAGAGAAGTACTTGACAACCGACAAGTCGTGGGTGATGAAAATGAAGGTCAAGCCCATATTGCGCTGCAGTTCGCGCAGCAGGTTTAGGATCTGCGCCTGAATCGAAACGTCAAGCGCCGAAACCGGCTCGTCGCAGATGATCAGCTTGGGGTTGACCGATAGGGCGCGCGCTACGCCGATGCGCTGCCGACGGCCGCCGTCCAGCTCGTGCGGGTAGACGTTCATATAACGGCGGGCAAGGCCGACCGTTTCCATCAGTTCCAGGGCGCGTTTTTCGACCTCGGCTTTGGAACGGAACATTTTATGCTCGATCATCGGTTCGCTGATCAGCTGCAGTACGCTCTGCATTATAGTCAGCGCCCCCACATAGAGATCCCC
>CANPPM010000048.1 GCA_947575935.1 uncultured Butyricicoccus sp.
ATTTCAAGAAAAATTGGGGAAGTATAGCGGAAAAAGACCGTTGTTTGGGCGTATTGACATTTTTCAAACAAGCCCTAAAGGAATATACGGCGGCTTTCTGTGTGATTTGCCCGCACCCTATATGCCGCTGCCCCCAAATACATTTTACGCTTGGCAGCGCCTGCGGTATGGCGCATCAGCCGGGCAGCCTATCCCGCATCCGTCTTGCGGCATAAAGAACCGGAGTATCTGCGAGGGAAGTGACGATAAAGACCACATAGCTGGAACATATGACAGAAAACAGCGTCCGGAGCGGGTAGACGCCTGCGAATGCAAACACACTGTAAAGTACGGTATTAACCAATTGAGAAACCAGTGTTGAACCATTGTTTCTCACCCAAAGGAAACGTTCGCTGCTGCCGAAACGCCGGGTGGTAAACGCCCACCATTTGTGATACAGCCAAACATCAAAACTCTGTGCAAGCGCATATACGACGAGCGAGGACAGCAACAGGCGCGGTGTATTGGTAAACAAGACCCGCATGGAAGGCATAGCCCAATCAGAGTCGTTCGGGATGTACAGCAGCCAGGACTGACTAACCAGCAGAAAAAATATAGAACTGAAAATGCCCAGATTAACAGCCCGCTGTGCGTATTGCCTGCCGTAGAGCTCACTTAAAATATCGGTGATCAAAAAAGTGGAGGCAAAAAGGAGATTGCCAAGCGTCATCTCCATGCCAAACGCATCGACCAGGATCATAACCTCGATGTTGGCGAGCACGGTCGCAACAACCGAAAAGGCGTACAGACCAGGCCGCCCAAACAGCCGCAGCACGGCCAAAACGCCCCCAAAAAGAACGATTAAGGAAATAAGAAGCAAAAGCTCGTTTCTCATAATAAAACCCCTTTCAACCAACACCAAAATCAGTATTTATTAGCAGGATATCCATGCGTGGATGTTCCCGGTACAACGGATACAGCTGCTGCGTGAACAGTGCGCAGACTGCCGGATCGGGCTGGAGCTGTGCAGTGTTTGGCGTCATCAGGTTGATATACAGCCTGTCGAAGTACTGCAGCCCCATCTCCACATCATACCGCATGGAATCCAATGTCTGCCCGCTCAAACCAAACAGAAGATTGCATTCATCAAAGCCAGCCGCAATTTTCGCTGAATCCCGCTCAGCAATGCCCTTATGCAGCACGGTTTCCCGAAATACGTGATCAAACGTTTCCAGCCCGAGCCGGACACGGATGGTTACGCCAAGCGCGGCATAACGCGCCCGCAAGGCGGGGATTTTTTCCCGGTGCATCCAGTGACATTCAAAATGCAATGTCCGGATCTTTTTTTCAATGCACAACTGTTCGACCAGACGAAGCGTCTGGTCGTCCAATTCGCAAAAGGAGCCCGAATTTATGACTTCCACATGTTGAAATTTCCCGGTTACCTGAGCGAGCACCCGGCGATTGAGCGCAAAGTTTTCTGCCGCACTGCTGCACTGATCCAAATAGTAATCGCAAAAGGCACAGCGCGCCCAGCTACAGCCGGTCCCCCGTAAAAGTACCATCTCACGCGGCAAAGACCCCAAAATTACACTGTAACGCTGAAGTTCCTGCATATGTATATCTATCCTCCCAAAAGAAAAGACGCACATTTTGTGCGCCATCCAGCAGCTTTTTGTATAGCTGCAAAAGCCCATGACCTCCGCAGAGCGGCGCATGGATGTCCTAGTTTTGTTTAAAGACAGGATGGTTACGAACTGTCTGATTTGATTGTACGGCGACTGCCGTGCACAGAGTTTGACGGCAGCGTTTTATTTAGTATAACGCGTTTCCCGTCGGATGTCAAGGCTTGATTTCGCGCATATTCTCGGGTGTGAAAATACCGCTTGCCAAAGGGCCTCCGGCAAGCGGCAAGAAACAAGCTTTCGCGGCCTCGGGAGGATGTCCAGCCCGGTCAGAGCGCCGGAAGGAAGCGCTTCAGCGCCTCTGCAATGCCATCATCGTTATTGCTGCCGGTCACTGCCCATGCCTGCGACCGGATTTTCGGTTCTGCATTGGCCATTGCAATAAAATACCCGTTTGACAGCATGCTCAGATCGTTTTCACTGTCCCCAAAACACAAGGTTTGTTCCGGTTTGATCCCCAGGTGCTGCTGCAAGCAGGTCAGCGTCCTGCCCTTGGAAACATCCACACGGTTGATCTCTACGCTGGTGACCAGTCCGCCAAACATGATCGAGGTGGTGATTGCGAGCCCACCTTCCACTTCCAGTGCGGCACGAAACGCCGGGAACCGGGCGCTATCCGGCAGGAAGGAAATGCATTTCATGATACGGCTGTTTTCCTGGGCAAGAATGCCCTGCCAAGCCGAGGGATCAGTGACCTCCACCTCCTGTTTGTCTGGATTGCGCAGCTGTGCCTGGCCCAGCTGCATGCATTTTTGCTCAATGCGCGTGAAGCCGGCATCGTTATATTCAGTCAGCGGGGTATACACACAAGGCGCAGCCTGGAAGGTATAGCTGAGCCCGATGACACGCGCCGTCTTTTCTGCGCTCAACGGATATGTCCACAGCGTACCGGCGGACGAATGGCCAAGATAGGCGCCATTCGTCGTGACGCTCCAGATAGGGAGATCAAGCCATTTTGCAATATATAGTGCATCTGCGTGACAGCGCCCGCTGCACAGCGCTATCATAATGCCGCATTGAGACGCCTGCCGCAATGCTTCCACGGTCAGGGCGGACACCTGCTTTTGATCGTTAAGCAGTGTGCCGTCCAGATCAAGCGCGAGCAGTTTGATCATAAAGAACCTCCTTGTTTCATATAGGAATTGGATCCGGCGGAAAAGCAGGCCGTTTATAACCACAACGATACGGAAAGGCCCTGGGCCCTATCTGAAATCCTGAATCTATTAAAATCTAGCGTCTGGTTTCAAAAGAGAAAATACCGGTGCGGGGCAATTCCCTGCCCCGCAAGGCGATTTTTCACAGGAATTTCGATAGATGAACAAACGATCTCCACGGTGTTTTCACGAAAAGCTATGCTCTGTGCCGACACTTTGATCAATTTCAAACAGACGCTAGAAAGCATCCGGCCGGAGACCAGTTAAGATACATGATTCAGCGCTTCTGCACAGGTAGGATACGCTGTTTATCCCGAAATCATCCCATCAAACCGGCATCCCATTTTTCAAAGCGCCGTAGGGCAAGCTCCTTTGCCAGCATGTTTCACCCGGTTTTCGTATCCCGAAAAGAGGGGCTGTCTCGGTTCTCTATCCATCCTCCAACGCTGCATCCCCTTTCCCATGCCATCATCCAGAGATATAGAGCAGCGGGTCGCCGCAGCGCTTGGCGCCGGTTTCATAACGGATTTCGCCAAATGTGTCGGCGTTTGTGACGATGACAGCCGTTGTCTGCTGGAAGCCGGCATCTTCAATGGCGGCGCCGTCAAACTCAAGCAGCAACTGCCCCCTACGCACTGTATCGCCAGTTTGGATATGAGGCGTAAAATGCTGCCCCTTCAGGCTGACAGTGTCGATACCCACATGAATCAACAGCTCAATCCCGCCAGTTTCCAGGCCAATGGCATGGTGCGTGTCAAAAAGCATAGAGATTGTACCGTCGGCGGGGGCGTAAACCTTCCCTTCCGCAGGACGGATGCCAACCGTAAAGCCGAGCATACCGGAAGCAAAGGTCTCATCCTCAATCTGTGATGCGTCAATGACTTCCCCATGGATCGGGCAGGTAATAAGGGTCTCTTTTTTCTTTCCAAATTTGCTGAACAGTCCCATATGTAGCGCTCCTTTTGCGGCCTAGTATGTGCTGTCAGAACGGATCAAAGGCGGTTCGGACATGGGCTAAAAGAATCTTCCGGCATGCGAAGCAAAGTTCTTTGCCCGCCCGGTCCATTACTGCGGTCCGCTTTGCCTGGCAGCGGCCCGCACCATCCGGCCTCATACAAAACCGATCTGCGCAATGGCCTTATTGACATCATTTTAGCAGGAACGCTGCCGTAGGACAAGCGTTTGGGAAGGAGTGGTGCCGGCGCAGCGCATTTCATAGCGTTTCACATTTTCTGTGATGCTTCACAGCCAGGCTGCAGCCGGCCGCGTTGGTCGAGAAATTCCAGATAGCGGAGCAGCAAAAAATCGTTGAGCTGAAACAGCATATTGGTTGGCCATATTTGTATTTCGCGGCCAATGTCGACTGCATGCGTAAAAAATGGAATGTTGATATCACTCAGATAGATCAGGCGGTTACTCTGTACGCGACAAATCGAGACTATGGTGCGCCCCATTTTCTTGAGTGTTTCCGCCGTGTGATTGACGAACGGATTGTTGCCAGACAATGAGATAAAAATCATCAAATCCTTTTCCCGCAGGCGGTGGGTCAGTTTTCGCATTTCTGTCTCGCCTTCAATGACGTGCATCAGTTTTCGGCTGTGAAAAAATTTTTCCTTTAAATCACGCGCTGCGCGCTGCTGGACGCTGCCTGAGCCGTAAATATAAATTTGACCCGCCTGTTGAATCAAGGAAAACAAATCGCTGAGGTCAACTGTGCACAGATATTCCATCGTCTGCTGATAGTCCTGTATGGTGCGGGTAATCTCATCTGGACAGAAAATCGTTTTCGGGCAGGACTGCCATTTGAGAACCAGTTTCAGCTCACTGAATCCACTGAGGCCCAGCTTTTTGGCAAACCGGAGAATTGTGGTGTGGGAAATGCAGCAGGCATTGGACAGTGCATCAATGGAGATTTCCCGGCATTCGTCTGGATGGGTACGGATATAATCCCAGATGTAGAGATCATTTTCGTTCAGCTTGTGATAGTTCTGCTCGATCAGCGTCTCCAACCGCACCGGCGTCGACCTCCTTCCGATAGGCCATATATTTGAGAAACATCAATTCTGACAGGATAAAAAAGGATGCCGTAGACTGATAATCGGTGCCAAAATCGATTTCAACCGTGCTGATGTACAACCGCAGCCTGCACAGCTGTGCAAGCGAATTCTGTTTCCGCTGGGTAACCGAGGCCGTCGGGACACCGCGGACCCGAAGCGCCTTGGCAAGCTGCAGGACCTGTGGAGATTCACCGGAAACCGACAGGATCAGCACAAAATCACGTTCAGTAACATTGTGCAGCAACGCCTCTGCTTCACTGCCCGCGTGAATGCGGTAGAACCATCGGTCTGCAATCAAAAACATCCGGCAAATTTCCCGCGCGACAGCGTCCTGCAGCATACCCGAGCTGAATACATAAAGGTTTTCAGCCGTGTCAATTGCCTGAAACAGAGGAATACAATCTTTATCGCGAAGCTCGTCAATCATCTTATGATAACTTTGACAGGTCTGCTGCAGGAAGTCCGCAGCCTGTGGCTGCTGCGCATTCTCCGCATGTTCCATGCGCAGCAACAGACGCAGCTCGCTAAAACCGCTAAGCCCGAGCTTTTGCGCAAACCGCAGAATTGTGGTACGGGAAACATGGCATCTGGCGCCAAGCGCTTCGATCGACAGGCCGGCGCATTCCCTGCGATGCGCAGAAATATACTGCCAGATCAGAAGGTCATTTTCACCGAGAAGGTCTCGTTTTTCATTGAATCGCTCATCCAGTTTCAAAAAGCATCCCCCTTTCTATTCGCAATAGGCTGCAGGATTGCTGACAGAGCGCCAAAAAGCGCTGCAGAGGGAAGCGATGGCGTCCTATCCCATCGTGCAGAACAAAGGAAACTTACGCAAGTTTGCTCCCAGCAACTCTGTTGGCATGGATCAGCAGGCGTCTGGAGCGTATGGAATGCGCTCCGAGGCGATCGGCTTTTCTGCCGCTGTGCATCCCGTAAAAGGGCAAAACATCTGGGCCTGCCTGCGGGAAACGCGCCGGATTGCCTGTTGATGCCATCCGGTAAAAAACAGGGAGGCGGATGTACCGGCCTCCCTACAGTATCCGATGGGGAGCGAATCCGAGCAGGCTATTCAAAGCGGACGCGAATTCCCTCACGGTCAAAAAACTCCATATATCTGTCAGGCGGCCTCCGATCGGTGATGAAGCCTGTAATATCTTCCAGCTTGCAGAAGGAAATAACCGCCTCTCTGTCCAGTTTGCTGCTGTCCGCCATTAGAAAGACCTGAGTGGCGCGCTGGACAACCCCACGCTTAATCTCGCCTTCCAAAAAGGTGGTGTTTGTCATGCCGCTGTCAATCGAGACCCCGGTTGCACCCATAAACGCCTTGTGGAGCTTCATAGAAGATAAAGACTCAAAAGTCGACAGGCCGACAAAGGAATCCGTCGTATAATTGTATACGCCGCCCAGAGAAATAACCGACAGCCCCTCATACTTAGCGGCCTCGGCAAGCGCCCCCAGCGAATGGGTGATAATGGTCAGGTTTTTGTGCCCGCTCAGATAGCGCAGCAGCTGAACCGTTGTAGAACCGGAATCAATGAAAACGGTATCGCCGTCCTCAATCTCTTCGGCTGCCAGACGGCCGATCAACGCCTTGTCCGATGAGTTCAGTTCACTGCGAACCGGCATCGGCACCGCCCCTGCGTTTGGGGTTGCAGTAACCCCGCCGTAAACCTTACTGATATGCCCGCGCGCCTCCAAATCGTTCAGGTCGCGCCGGATGGTGTTTTTGGATACGCCAAACACTTCGCACAGTTCGTCGATCGACGCTGTTTCCTTTGCGATTACATACTGCTCAATCGAATTGAGCCTGCTGATTTTCATACCGTTTGCTCCTCTCGTCTCCGCTGCCCGTTCCGCGCGCCCAAACGGCGGTCGTTTGTCTACCATATTTCCCCAAATTTACCTGCAATACATCCCGTGTTTCTGTGTCAAACCGGCGTTTCCTGACCTCAAAATCCCCGTCTCTGGCCCAACCTCTATTTTTTAAAACAGCGCCCGGATGCTCAGCATAAAGGAAGCCTGATGGTACAATCTGCGCATGTTTTGCATATGCAGACGGGCCCTTCCTCTCACTTTATCACGTCCACGCCAAGTGCGTGAAACTCCACGATTATATTTTACCAGAAAACAGCGAAAAAGCAACCAAGACTTGCTCTGGAACATTTGTAGATTTCCTTCTGTGTTTTTTGAACGTTTTGCACGAAGATTTTAGAATGGTGAAAAAATTTAGAAAAGATTTTGGTTTTCCATTGAAATTTCAACCAAAAGATGATAAGCTTAAAAGAGACAGGATTTTGAGCAAGTCTTTGTTCATTCCTGCGCAAGAGTTTGCAATATTTTGAATAGGCAGGTGTATTCCATGCAGAAAGAAAAGTTGAAGGAGCTTCGCGTTTTCGCTGAGGAAATCCGGGTGGAAACGTTGAAGACGATTGGCTCGCTCGGCTTCGGCCATGTGGGCGGCTCGATGTCGATCGTTGAGACCCTTGCTGTGCTCTACGGCGATGTGATGAAGGTCGATCCGAAGAATCCTCGTTGGGAGGATCGTGACTGGTGTGTTATGTCCAAGGGCCATGCAGGTCCGGCGATGTACGCGACCCTTGGCCTGAAGGGCTTCTATCCTGTGACCGATGCGTATACCCTGAACCAGCCCCATACCAATTTCCCCTCTCATACCGACCGTACCAAGACGCCCGGCATTGACCTGACGACCGGTTCTCTTGGGCAGGGCATGTCTTCCGCAGTCGGCGCGGCGCTTGGCAACAAAATGGACGGCCGTAACAGCCATACCTTTGTTTTCGTCGGCGACGGCGAGGCTGATGAGGGACAGGTATGGGAAGGCGCGCAGTTTGCCGCCCATTACAAGCTTAACAACCTGATCTGCTTTGTCGACAGCAACAAGCGTCAGCTGGACGGTACGGTTGACACGATCATGAGCCACGGCAAGGGCCTTGGCGCAAAGTTCGACGCGTTTGGCTGGAATGTGATTGATGTAGCCGACGGCAATGATGTAGAGCAGATTTGGAATGCGGTTCAGCAGGCCTATCAGTCTGACGCAGCGCCAACCTGCATCATCCTCAATACCGTAAAGGGCAAGGGCTGCACCTTTGCCGAGCCTTCCGGCGCGCATTCCTCCCAGCCCACGAAGGAACAGTGGGACGAGGCCATTGCCGCTGCGGAAGCACGCCTTGCAGAAGTCAAGGCTCAGTAAGGAGGGTACATAACAATGAAGTTTACTTTGATCGGCAAGCACGAGACCGATTCCCGTGCCAATCGTGACGCATACGTAGATGCCATGCAGGAGATGATGGCAAAGGATCCCAAGCTTTGCCACATCGACTGCGACCTGTATGGCTGCATCA
Source organism: uncultured Butyricicoccus sp. (assembly GCA_947575935.1). Taxonomy (GTDB): domain Bacteria; phylum Bacillota; class Clostridia; order Oscillospirales; family Butyricicoccaceae; genus QXXE01. The sequence goes on from CANPPM010000048.1 coordinate 8,235, forward strand.
ACACCGGCAAGCTGGAAAAGGCGTTTCCGAAGCAGACCTTTAATGCCGGCATTGCCGAGCAGAACGCAATGGGCATTGCCGCCGGCCTGACGGCAACCGGACGCACGGTGTTCATGCACTCCTTCGGCTGCTTCTCCTCCCGCCGTGCATTTGATCAGGCGTTCATGTCCTGTGCTTATGCACAGCTGCCGGTACACGTCCTGGGCTCTGACCCCGGCGTATGCGCTGCCTATAATGGCGGCACGCACATGCCCTTTGAGGATATGGCGCTGTATATGGCGATTCCCGATGCGGTTGTCATTGATCCGACCGACTATGCAATGCTGTATGATGTAACCAAAAAGCTGGCTGCTTCCGGCAAGTTTTCCTTTAACCGCATGATTCGTAAGGGCGTCACCAAAGTCTATGATGACGGCGCCGATTTCGAAATCGGCAAGGGCGTCACGCTGAAGGACGGCAAGGATGTCACCATCATTGCTTCCGGCATCATGGTGGACGAAGCGCTGAAGGCAGAAGAGACCCTGGCTGCCGAGGGCATTTCGGCCAAGGTGGTCGATATGTTCACCTGGAAGCCGATTGATGAGGAACTGATCGTTGCTTCTGCCAAGGAGACCGGATGCATTGTCACCGCAGAAAATCATCAGGTCAAGTGCGGCCTGGGTTCTGCCGTTGCACAGGTCGTTGCCAAGAACGTTCCTGTTCCGATGGAAATGATCGGCATCGAAGACCGGTTTGGACAGGTCGGCGCACAGAAGTTCCTGCAGGAAGAATACGGCCTGACTGCCTCCCATATTGTAGAGGCGGCCAAAAAGGCGGTTTCCCGCAAATAAATGCGGTTGTGCTGCCGTGGCACTCGTTTCTGCATAAAATAGAATCCCAGAAAAATGGCTGGACCGAAGACGCATTGTCGTTTTCGGTCCAGCTTTTACAATGCGGCGGCTATGCAGAATGGCCAGCACATGTATCCTCGCCCTATCTGCAGAAGCGGCCGGCAAAAAAACCCGGCCCGCCGCCATGCGGCCTGGCCGGATCCAAAATTCTGAATTTTACAAAGACGCGCCGGCTTCCGGCCGCCCGAAGGCGGCGGAAACACATCTCATAATGGGCACTGCAGGCCCCGGCAGAAGCAGGCGCGCCCAGACCCTAAATATAGTACAAGGATTCGGTCAGATAGGCATCGTCGCAGGTGATATTAATGCCCAGCTTGTTGCAGATTTTTTCATCGCTTGGGGTGATGAAAGTGGCGGAATGCGCCTGACACCCCTCCAGCTGAGGCAGTGCGTCCATCGCAGCCTGTGCAAGCGGGTTGGTAACTGCGCTGAGCGCCAAAACGGTCAAAATCTCCTCGATCCCAAGAGAATATTTTTTCATTTTTAAGGTTTTGGTTTTGAGCGCCAGCATGGGGACCAGCATGCTATTGGACAGCAAATGCATGTGATCAGGCAGGCTTGCAAGCGACTTGGCGGCGTTCAAAATCGCAGCGGCGGGCGCGGTCATCATGTCGCTGTTGCGCCCAGTGACGAAGGAGCCGTCCGGCAGCTCGACCGCGACAGCCGTTATGCCGTAGGTCGTGCCCAAACGCTGCTGCACGCGCTCCAGATGCGTACGCGCCTGCCCGACGACCGCCCGGTCGCTGACCTTAAGGTTTTGGCTTTCCAGAATCATTTTCATTCGGTGCAAGGCATCTTCGTCGGCAGCCCCTTTTTTATAATCGCCAACGGTTTTCAGATAACGCCGGATAATTTCCTGCCGGCAGGCTTCCTGAACGACCTCATCGTCCGTAATCGCAGTGCCAATCTGGTTGACCCCCATGTCGGTGGGTGATTTGTAAATGGATTCGCCTGTAATCCGTTCGATCATGCGGCGAACAACCGGAAACATCTCCATATCACGGTTGTAATTGACGGTACTTTTGCCGTATGCCTCCAAATGAAAGGAATCGATTTGGTTAAAATCCTTCAGATCAGCGGTCGCCGCCTCATAGGCAACATTCAGCGGATGCTTAATCGGCAGGTTCCAGACCGGGAAGGTTTCAAACTTCGCATAACCTGCCCGTCTGCCCAGCCGTTTCTCATGATATAGCTGATTAAGGCAGGTGGCCAGCTTGCCCGAGCCAGGGCCGGGCGCGGTAACAACAACAATCGGTTTTTTGGTCTCAACATAGGGGTTTTTTCCATAGCCCTCTTCGCTGACAATGGAATCGACATCGTGCGGATAGCCAGAAATCGGGGCATGGGTCCAGGTACGGATCCCCCGGGTATTCAGCTTGGCGGCAAAGGTCTGCGCGGCCGGCTGTCCTTCAAAACGGGTGATTACAACCGAATTGACATCAAGTCCGCTTGCACGCAGGTCGTCAATCAGCCGGAACACTTCGGAGGCATAGGTGTTTCCAAAATCACCGCGCGTTTTGCTGCGTTCAATATCTCCTGCATAGACGCAAATAATGATTTCTGCCTTGTCCCGCAACGCGCACAGCAGCTCCAATTTGGCATTTTCCCGATAGCCAGGCAAGCAGCGCTTGGCATGCATGTCCTGCATCAGTTTCCCGCCGAATTCCAGATAGAGCTTGTCCCACCCCTCGACGCGCTCCAAGATATAGTGTGATTGACGCTCAATATAAGTCTGGTGGTCAAATCCAAGTTTCTTCATGACTGCTCCCATCCTGATATATGATATTTTCTTACCCTTTTATTATAGTCCCCAGCCATCCAACTTTCAAGTCGTTTTGCACAAAAAGGAAGGGGCAATACGGCCTGTGCTATCCGGCATTTTTGTGAAATATGCCAGCCGTCTGCAGCCGGCGTCTCCGGAAAAATCGAGGTTTCCCTGTGAATCCCCCTTTACAGAAAGGCATTTTGCGGATATACTAATATAGGAATATTATAGAATAACCTGTATCAATACTGACAGAATGGAGCGAAAAGCAATGCTTGAATTTGAAGAATATAAAGTGAAACTGAATAACCTAAAGCCTGACCTGGACGAACTAGGGCAGTCGCTTGACCTGGATCAGGCGGCGCGTGAAGTGGAGGAGCTGGAAATGAAGGCCTCTCAGCCGGGTTTTTGGGATGACCCGGACGCTTCGCAAAAGGTGGTATCCCGCATGGGGGCGCTGAAGGGCAAGATCGAATCCTTTCGTACGCTGGAGAATCAGTGGGACGACCTGACAACGCTGTGTGAAATGGCAATTGAGGAAAACGATGAATCTATGCTCGAAGAGCTGGAAAACGGGTATCGTGGACTGGAAGAAGGCGTTGCCGCCCAAAAGCTGCAGACTCTGCTGACCGGAGAATATGACCGAAACAACGTGCTGATGAGTTTCCACGCAGGGGCGGGCGGCACCGAGGCACAGGATTGGTGCGAAATGCTGTATCGTATGTACACCCGTTGGGCAGAGCGGCATGGCTTCACCTACAAGATCATGGACTATCAAGACGGCGACGAGGCCGGACTGAAGTCGGCTGATATTCTGATTGAGGGGGAAAATGCCTATGGCTATTTAAAGGGAGAATCCGGTGTGCATCGGTTGGTGCGAATTTCACCATTCGATGCCTCGGGCCGCCGCCATACGTCGTTTTCGGCGGTTGAGGTGATTCCGGATATTCCGGATGACGCGGATGTAGAAATCAAGCCGGATGATTATGAAATGCAGGTTTTCCGTTCTTCCGGCGCGGGCGGCCAGCATATCAACAAAACCTCGTCGGCAGTGCGTCTGATTCACAAGGCGACCGGAATCGTGGTCTCTTGCCAGACCGAACGCAGCCAATTCCAGAACAAAGATAACTGCCTGCGGATGCTGCGCGCCAAACTTGTTGAAATCAAGGAGCGTGAGCATCTGGATAAAATTTCGGATATCAAAGGGGATCAGAAAAAGATAGAGTGGGGCAGCCAGATCCGCTCCTATGTTTTCATGCCCTATACCCTAGCCAAGGATACCCGCACTGCGTATGAAAACACCAATATCAACGCGGTTATGGACGGTGATCTGGACGGCTTTATTAACGCGTATCTGACCGCCGCTGCAACCGGCAATTGGGCAACCAAAACCTGATTGCAAACGGTATTCCAAAGCCGCACGGGCGGATACTGCATCTATACGGCCGTGCGGCGGCACGTCTTTCGCGGCTTTTAAGGGATACGGGGAACCAGCGATAAAATCCGGAGCTGCGAAGAAGAAAAAAAGTATTTCTAGGCGCCGTTTGAAAAAATGGAAATATGCACAATGACGAGGAATTTTTTCGCCAGACAAACACAATTT
>CANPPM010000049.1 GCA_947575935.1 uncultured Butyricicoccus sp.
CGATTGTCATTAAGAAGGTCGATGCAGATTCCGGCAAGCCACTTAAAGGGGCTTGGTTCAGAATTCGATTCCTTGGTGGAACCTCTGGAACGGGCGGCACGACCATCGGCGATTACATGACCAGCAGCAACGGAACTATCGTAAAGACAGGCTTAAAAGCTGGCACTTATGTAATCGAGGAAATTTCTGCACCGGATGGCTACGTTATTAACGATTCCGCGCAAACTGTGTATCTTTCCGGCAAGGATCAGGATGTTATTACCGTAACTTTTGGAAACGACAAAAAGGGCAGCTTGCTGATTGTTAAGAAGGATGCCGCGACCGGTAAACCACTGTCCGATGTTGAGTTTCAGCTGACCGGCAGCGACGGCAACGTGGTCGGAAATTCTAACGGCAAGTATGTGACCGACAGCGCCGGTACAATTCGCGTTGACGGCCTCGAACCCGGCATGACCGTGATCGCAAAAGAAACTCGCACGCGTTCCGGGTATGTTCTCGACGACGTTCCGCAAACGATTAAAATTAAGGCTAACAAGACTATGACGCTTGAATTTCGGAACCAGCCGAAAGGAAGTCTGATTATCGTTAAAAAGGACAGCGTTACGGGAAAACCCTTGCAGGGCGCAGAGTTCAAAATCACGACCGCCAGCGGTGAGCTTGTTCCCGATAATGAAGGGCTTACGAGCACGAACGGGATGTACAAAACCAATGCAAACGGCCAGATTGTGCTTTTGAAGCTGACTCCAGGGACATATGTGGTTACGGAGACAAAAACAGTTGATGGGTACGAATTGGATACCACCTCTCAGACTGTTGTTGTCTCGGCAAATGATGCCCAAACACTGACTTTTTTGAACACGCCGAAGGGCAAGCTCCTGATCGAGAAAATCGACAGTGTGACGCGCAGCCCGATTCAGGGCGCGACCTTTGAAATCAAGGGAAGTGACTTTCCTGCGACCTCGTTCACGACCAACAGCAGCGGACAAATCCTGCTGCAAGACCTGACCAGCGGCGACTACACGATTGAGGAGAAGCGTGCGCCGGATGGTTACCGTTTTGAGAGCAACAGCCGTGTTGCGAAGGTTGAAGCCGGTAAAACCGCAAAAATAACCATCGAAAATGAGCCTTTGGGTGGGATTCTCATTAAAAAGATGAGTTCCACCACTAAGGAACCGCTTTCTGATGTTATTTTCAAGGTTACGAGGGCGGACGGTACCGCCGTCGGAACCTCAAACGGCGAATATCGGACGGATGAGCGCGGCTTCATCACAATTCCCGATCTGGAACCAGCGGGTTACGCCATTCAGGAAGTGCAGGCCAAACCGGGCTTCCTGCTTGACGACACGCCGAAACACGTCGAAATCAAGGATCACCAGACATCCTCTCTCGAGTTCTTCAACCAGCCCAAAGGTGGTCTCGTTATCGTCAAAAAAGATAGCATTACAGGAGCGCCTTTGAAGGGTGTGGAATTCAAGGTAACGACCTCAACCGGCGAAGTTGTGGACAGTAACGAGGGAGTAACGTCCTCGAACGGTATCTACAAGACTGACTCGAACGGGATTGAAATCTCGAAATTACGACCGGATACATACATAATTACGGAAACGAAAACGCTTCCGGATTATGTGCTGGATACCGCGCCGCAAACGGTGGTCGTCAATGCAGATGATACCCAGACGGTCACTTTCACGAATACTCCGAAGGGTTGCCTATTAGTCAAGAAAATTGACAGCGTGACACATGCGCCGCTGTCCGGCGTGAAGTTTGAGGTTAAAGGTTGTAACGGCTGCGATTACCCCGCAGGAACCTATACAACGGACTCAAACGGTACGTTCAAGTTGGCACACATCCCCAGTGGCTGCTATTCCATCACTGAAACCAAGGCGAAGGAAGGATACCGTCTTGATGATACCACGAAAATCGTCAAGGTTGAAACAGGAACTTGCAAAGAGATAACTTTTGAGAACGAGCCGCTTGGCGGTCTCCTTCTGAAAAAGATGGATTCCAAGACCAAAGAACCCCTTTCGGATGTTATTTTCCGTATTATCCACGCGGACGGAACCACAGTTGGCACAAGCAACAGCGAGTTCCGGACGGATGAACAGGGTTATATCTCGATTCCAAACCTTGAGCCGGGCAGCTACATTATTACAGAATTGCAGGCGAAACCCGGATATCTACTAGATGATAGTCCGAAAACCATCGCAATTAAGGACCACCAGACCTACGTTCTTGAAGTGTTCAACGCTCCGAAAGGCGGGCTTTTGATCGTTAAAAAGGACAGCCAGACCGGCGAATCGCTTGCCGGTGTTGAGTTCAAAGTCACAACCGCAAACGGTGAATTTGTTGCTGACAACGAAGGAATGACCTCCACAAACGGAATTTACGTCACCGATGAAGCCGGTCAGATTGAGATTTCGCAGTTAAAACCAGGGACTTACACGGTAACGGAAACGCGCACCCTTGATGATTACGTGCTGGATGCCGCGCCGCAGACGGTTGTCGTGGAGGCCAATGACCAGAAGACGCTTACCTTCACTAACACGAAGAAAGGATGCCTGATAATTAAGAAAATTGATAGCGTGACCCGCGAACCGATTGATGGCGTAAAGTTTAAGATTCAGGGGGGCAATGGAAATCCCTATCCCGAGGGTGAGCACGCCACGGATGTAAACGGTGTGATTCGCCTGGACCATCTGCCGGACGGAGACTACACCATTGCAGAATTGCAGGCGAAAGACGGCTACAGGTTGGACAATACTGTCAAAACCATCAAAATGGAAGCCGGGAAGACGCAGGAAATCACCTTTGAGAATGAGCCTTTGGGCGGATTGCTGATCCGCAAAATGGACGCTTCGACGAAGGAACCGATTTCTGATGTGGTATTCAAAATCACGACTTCTGACGGTACAGTCGTTGGCGCTTCCAACGGCGAATACCAGACAGACGCGCAGGGATATATCTCGCTTCCCGACCTCGAACCGGGGAGCTACATCGTTTCGGAGCTGAAGGCAAAGACCGGATACCTGCTGGATTCGACTCCCAAAACGATTGAGATTAAGGATCACCAACTGTACACCCTCGACTTTTACAACCAGCCGTTCGGCTGTCTGATTGTGTAGAAGCTAGACAGCGTTACGAAGAAGCCGCTGAAAGGTGTTCAGTTCAAGATCACAACCGCTGACGGCACATTTGTACCCGCAAATGACGGGAAAACGTCCACAAACGGTCTGTATTTCACAGATGATAACGGCCAGATTGTGCTTCCTGGGCTTGCGCCGAACACGTATATTGTGACAGAAGTGCAGACAATCGACGGCTACACCATCGACGAAGCGAGCCGCAGCCAGACCGTTGTTGTGAATACAGACGATACCCAAACGCTGTATTTTTACAACGCACCGGCGGGCGGTCTGGAACTCATCAAGGTCAACGAAGCGAATCAGTCTGAACGCATCCCGAACGTAACCTTTGAAATCAGAAAGATGGACGGCGGGCTTGTCAAGACCGTTACAACCGATGAGAACGGTCGTGTTCACGTTCCGCTGGATGCTGGCGATTACTACGCGGTTGAAATCAAAGCAGGCGAAGGCTTCAAAATTGATTCCACGCCGCATTATTTCACCATTGAGAATAGTGAGACCACAATTCTGACCGCATCAGACAGTTGTTGAGGAAGCAGACGATATACAGGTACTGACGGTTACGAGTACCAAAGCGGAATAAAATTTGAAATGATGGCATTTTAATATGAAAATTACCTCGGAAAGCGGTTGTGCTTTCAACGCTTTCCGGGGTAAATTTTGTGGATACAGAATTACACTAATTAGTCAGGTTTATAAGAGCTTTCAGGTGCTCCCTGATTTTGAAGGATAGAATAAGATCGAGGTAATGGATAACGTCAGAGGATAAATTGGATAAACTTGGAGCGAAGCAGAAGGGTACAGGCAATATTGAAGACCAGGCGCAGCCTCATGAATCCATTCTTTGAAATATTATTTGATTTAGCTCTGGTACTGTTACAATATTCATTACAAATCGAATTTGTTCAAGCAGAACTCTACTCAAATTCTGCACAGCAGACATCATCCGGAATCGATATGTTTTATTTGATTCCCATCCATGAGGATATGACCATCCGCTGAACCTCGCTCGTTCCTTCGTAAATTTCAGTGATTTTCGAATCCCTCATAAGGCGTTCAAAGGGGAACCTGTTTGTGTATCCATCATCGCCGACAAGCTGCATACAACGTCTGGTCACATTGGTTGCTGCTTCAGACGCGTACAGTTTTCCCATTGCAGCCAGATGGGAATATGGATCATGATCCTGTTTTGCCTGTGCGGCCCGATAAATCAGCAGCCGCGCAGCGTCTACCCGCGCCTGCATATCGGCAAGCTCAAACTGAACATATTGGTACTGTGAAATCCGCTGTTCGTGCAGGCAGTGCGTGGTTACATATTCTTTGCAATGGTCGATTGCAGCCTGCGCAATCCCCAAAGCCTGTGCGCCAACGCCAATGCGTCCGCCGTCCAATGTAGCAAGCGCAATCTTAAACCCTTTACCGCGTTCACCTAACAGATTCTCCTTCGGGATTTTGCAGTCCTGGAAGATCAGCTCATAGGTAGCAGAGCCACGGATACCCATTTTCTTTTCCTTCGTGCCAAAAGTGAAACCAGGCGTACCCTTTTCTACAATGAATCCGGAAATCCCACGGCTGCCTTTATCCGGGTCGGTCACAGCGGAAATATAGTATGTATCTGCATAATAGCCATTGGTAATGAATACCTTCTGACCGTTCAGTACCCAATGATCCCCTGCATCGATAGCAGTCATTTTCTGGTTGCCCAGATCACTGCCCGCAGAAGGTTCCGTAACACCGAAAGCTCCCAACTTTTGGCCCTTGCAGAGCGGAACAAGGAATTTCTGCTTCTGTTCCTCTGTACCAAATTCAATCAGCGGCCATGAGCCAAGGGAATGGTGGTCTGACAGCATAACCGCTGTTGTTGCACAGTGCTTTGCCAGTTCCTCAATCACTGCGATATAAGCAAGATACGAATGCTCAGAGCCGCCGTATTTCTTTGGATAGCAAATGCCCATCATGTCCATTTCACGCAGCGTTTCTACATTCTCAGACGGAAAGCGCTCTTGCACGTCAATTTCCGCCGCACCAGGTCCTGCCACATTTACGCCAAATTCGTGGATCATGTCAATGATCTTTTGCTCATCTTCGGTGAATTTAAAATTCATATAGCTGTCCTCCTTGTTATGCCCTGAATATCTTTTGATAGCTGGGCCATCGTCGCTTTTATCATAGCATTGCCGGCGGGTTCAAACAAGCTGACGTTTTTGAATCTCGAATTCGATTTTTTTGAAGGGATGCCAACAGAAAATCTACAGACGGTCGAACGGCAAAGACCGTGTGGAGTGTATCCAGCGAGCTGTAGGATAAGTCCCAAAGTGTTGGAACCACAAACAAAAGCGTTTCCGGTCACATCGGGCCGGAAACGCCTTTCGCGTTGGGGGAGAGCCAACAACTAGCGCGGACATCTGAAAAATCAACTAAAGTCAACCCCTAACTGCTCGTGCAAAATTCTGAACGCTAATTCCATTTGAGGGCTAACCCATTTGTTTCGATGATAGACACAGACGGCTGGATAGATTTTATCATCCAATTCTGTTTTTAATTGAAGCAGAGAACCATTTTTCAACTCTTCCTCAACAGAAAAACTGGGCACATAGGCAATTCCCAAATTGTTCATAACACTTCGCTTTACCGCTTCTATGCTTTGCAGCTTCATATCTGGTGTTAAAGTTATATCTTTCTTGGCGAGATAAGCTGTGATTTCTTTCTGATAATTCGCATTTGGCTCATTGTAAATCATACCAACGGATTTTTTCTGATGCGGGGTAATAAAATCCTGTTCCCTTGGATTTATAAAAGCCGAACCGATTAGACAAGCCTGAAACGGCTTGGATGCCGGATGCATTACCGTGTCCGGAAAATTACCCTTATTACAATCAACACCTATATCGGCATATCCATTGACAATGGCTTGATTGATGTCGTCTGACGGAAGAGAATTGATGATAAGGCGTATATTGGGCGCGTCGTGTAAAATTGCTTTTATAATAGGCTGCATTATGTATATAAAAATGGAATCCGGAGCAACAAGCCGCAAAGTTCCTGTGATTTCCGAAAGTTCTTTCTTATAATTGCTAATTTGCTCTACATTTTGCAGAATGCTTTCAACAAAAGGCAAAATATCTTTTCCTGCCTGGGTCAGTTCCATTCTCCGTCCAACCTTTTCAAACAGTTTCAATGAAAATTCATCTTCTAACTGCTTGATCTGAGCTGTGACGGTTGAAGGAGCATAATTCAACTGTGCTGATGCTTTTTGAAAACTGCCAGTTTCTATGATCGCCATTAAAGTAGTAAGATTTTTTGTTTCCATAGTGACCTCTCGATTGTTCGAAAAATTCGAACCCACAATTCGGATAATTCGATTATTCTGGATTCTTCTTGGCTTTATTATAATCCTACAACTGGGATATGGCAAGCCTTGTTGCGCTGTTCCAGTGATATGGCAGCGGGCTTGCTGACCGTCTTGATACCGAAATGGGCGGTCAATGGGATTATGACCGTTTAGGAGAGTGAAATCGAACCGTTTCCGATTGAAGTCACGAAGCAACACTTTCCCGAAATGATTCACGTCGGCGACATTACAAAGCTGAATGGTGCAGAATTGCCGCCGGTTGACATTATTTGCGGCGGCTCACCGTGCCAGGACTGTCGGTGGCCGGTGCGCGTGCCGGTCTTGCCGGGTCGCGTTCCGGCCTGTTTATGGAACAAATCCGCATCGTAAAGGAGATGAGAAATGCAGACAAACAACGAGGCCGAACAGCTCAGTTTGTTCGGCCCAGATTTATGGCATGGGAGAACGTCGTCGGATGCCTGTCAAGCTCAAAAGAAAAAGATTTTAAGACCGTCCTTCAGTCGATCACCGAGATTGAAGAACCACAGGATTATGGTATTGAACCTCCAACCGGACGCTGGGAATATGCTGGGGCCGTGCTGGGAGTACGATCCAGCCTGGCTTGGGTCACTTGGGACGCTCAATACTTCGGAGTGCCCCAGCGACGCCGCAGAATCTTCCTTGTCGCAGATTTTGCTGGATTCAGTCCCCTCGAAATACTATTTATCCCGGAAAAGCTGCAGAGGGATACTGAGACGGGCGGATAAACGCGGCAAAGCGCTGCCGAAAAAATTGAAGCTGGCGCTCAAAATCCAAGCCGGAATTATCGCGCCGAGCGAGTTGTTCCTGCCGACAGGCGAAGTGTTCTGCCTGCACGATCAGGGCGGGGAGCGAATCGACTGCTTTGAAAATCAAGCCGGAACCTTACTCGCACAGACCAGCCACGCGCCGGTTGTCTACGAAAATCACGGTATCGACGGACGGTATACCGGCCCGCATGATGTGGTTCCTACGATGTCAGCCCGATACGGGACAGGTGGCAATAACGTGCCTTTTGTGACGAGTGATGAGGTCTATTGTATTGTCGGCAATGTGATAGACCGTCAGCCGAAGAACGGCGGCAACGGGCAAGGGATTCAAAAAGACCTTGCGTATACGCTGACAGCGACGGACAGGCACGCTGTTTTTTGCCGCCAGCGCGTCGATCTATTCCGTGAGGACGACGTAGCAAGCACGCAAAGCGCCCGCCAGTATAAGGACGCAACCGACCTCGTTTTGGACAGAAATATGGGCATTTTCCTTCTGAGAAGGCTTCTTCCACAGGAGTGCGAGCGTTTGCAGGGTTTCCCGGACGATTGGACGAATCTGCCCGGAGCGAAGGACTCTCCAAGATATGTTGCTCTGGGAAACTCAGTCGCGATCCCCTGCGTGGAGTATCTTTTGCGGCGCATCGCGTTCGTCCTGCGGAACGGGTTATAGCTTGTCACATCTGCTTCAAAATACATATCATTTTTATTGCATTTTGTGATAGCTATTCGCGGGGAAAAACGCTATACTTGCGTTGCAGAACAGAAAGGAGGACAACGCATGGAAGCTAAAAATTTGTGCGCACAGATCCCGCTGGAACTGCACGCAAAAGTTCGGGCTGAGCAGGAAAAATTCGGGCTGACGCTCGGCGCATATAGCACTGATGTGCTGACAAAATTTTACGAAAAAGGAGAAGTTAAAATGAATGACACGACACGAACGCTGGCGTTCCAGATCCCCGACGAGCTGTTCTGGAGAATCAAGGATCATCTGACTCGCGAGACGGAGCGGACAGGCAAGCGGCTCACACAGCGGGATTTTGTACTGGGGCTGATTGAGCAGGCGCTGGACGAAGCAGAACGCGCCGAAGCCGAAGGCAGTGCGAATGATGAATCCGCAGACGATGCGGACGGTGAACCCGAAAGCTAACCTATAAACATTATATCACAGAAATGCGCCGCTAACCATACTGCGGCGCATTTTTTAGGAGGTGTCCTCGATTTATATTTATCCTGATAATTTGAAAGCAAAGGCGACGCTGTGGCTGTGGGAGCTGCGCGACGTGGCGGTGATCGGAATCGGCCTATTGATTTCAGTCCTTGCGATTGTGCAGCTCGGTCTGGTTGTGCCACTGGTCGTGACCTTTTTGTATGCGTTCCTGAGCATTCGCATGGAGGACGCAAGCATCCTTGACTTCATGCGTAATGCGGTCTGTTTCCTGTTCCTAAAGCAACAATTTTACGAATGGAGGGAGCGCTTGAATAATACGAAGAAAAAGGAGCGCAGGTGCGGCCAGTCCACGCGGCAGCTGATGGGGCTGGAGGAGATCACGGAGTACAGCCTGAAAACCGTTGGCGGCGAGCTGGTGTACTTCCTCGTGAAGCCGGATAATCTTTCCGTGCTCTCAATGGAGGGTGTTCGCGGGCGCGTGGTTGCGCTCGAAAACCTGCTGCGTGGTACTGAATCTGTGCGGATTCTGGCTCTGAACTCGCGTGAATCGTTCGAGCGCAACAAAGATTGGTACGCGGAGCGAATCCAGCACGAGCAAAACTCCGCGCTCTGCAATCTGCTGCGGCAGGACGCGCAGCACCTCGACGATATCCAGGCAACGACGGCCTCAACTCGCGAGTTTGCGTTTCTGTTCCAGTTGGAAAAGCGCGGCGGCGAGGATGTCCGCAGCCAGATTGCGCGGCTGGAAAAGTCCCTGCGTGACCAGGGTTTTCACGTCCGACGTGCCGGAGAGCAGGACATCAAACGCCTGCTTGCGATCTACTACCAGCAGGACGTGTTCCCGGAATATTTTGACGACTTCGACGGTGAAAGGTGGATAACACAGAATGGCTAAAAAAGATGAGAAAGAACCTGTCAAAAAACAGAAGAAAAGCAAGAAGAAGTCCGCGCCGCCGACTCCTGTGATGAAGGATTTTTTCGACCTGATTGCTCCGTCTGTTGCGAAGTTCAACACCGATCATTTTATCCTCGGAAGCACGTATCGCTGTGTGCTCGCTCTGCGCGGATACCCCACGAGCACCGATGAACTGGCTCTTTTACGGCATATCGGCGAGAAAAGTGGCGTGACACTGCACATTTACACGCGGCATGTGAACGCAAGCGAACAGGGTAAAATCATCCACAACGCCGCGAACCGCAGCCGGATGGAGCGCAGCAACACCAACGATCTCCGGCAGAGTGTGACCGCCGAAGCAAATTTGCAGGACGTGGCGACCCTCGTCACAACCATGCACCGCAACCGTGAACCGCTGATGCATTGTGCGGTGTTTTTTGAACTGTCGGCGAGGAGCAGCGACCGTCTTCGCAATTTGCGCGATGAAGTGATCGCCGAGCTGGGGCGGTCAAAGCTGAGCGCGGATGCTTTATTGCTCCGCCAGCGAGAAGGATATCTGACGGCGAACCCCGCAGGCACGAACGCTTTTGGAATGCAGTTCGAGCGCGTTTTACCGTCCAGCTCGGTTGCAAATCTGTTCCCCTTCAATTACTCCGGCAAGACGGACCCGCACGGCTTCTACATTGGGCGCGACCGGTATGGCACAAACGTGATCGTAGACCTTGACCGTCGCGCGGACGATAAAACCAACGCCAGCACGCTTATCCTCGGCAACTCCGGACAGGGCAAGAGCTTCCTGCTGAAACTGTTAGTATGCAATCTTTTGGAGAGCGGGAAAAGCGTGATTTGTTTAGACCCGGAGCATGAACTTTGCGAACTGAGCAAGAACCTTGACGGGTATTTTATTGACCTGATGAGCGGCAAATATATCATCAATCCGCTGGAGCCGAAACTGTGGGACGTGGCCGGCAGCGACGATGAAGACGACACAGACGCACCGGAAGCCTTCCGCCAGCACTCCCGCCTGAGTCAGCATATCTCATTCCTGAAAGACTTTTTCCGTACTTACAAGGACTTCACCGACCGCCATATCGACACCATTGAATTGATGTTGGAGCGGCTGTATGCGGGCTGGGGGCTTACTGACGAAACCGATTTTTCAGAACTGACTTCGGACGAGTATCCCACGCTGTCCGACCTGTACGCGGTGATTGAGGATGCCTACGAAAACTACGACCGCGAGGAAAAACCGCTGTATCCCGCCGCACTCCTTCAGGAAGTCCTGCTCGGGCTGCATTCCATGTGTGTAGGCGCGGAGAGCAAATTCTTCAATGGTCACAGCAACGTGAAAAGTTCCCGATTCCTGGTGTTTGGCGTGAAAAATCTAATGGACGGAAGCGAGAACATCAAGAACGCTCTGCTGTTCAACGTGCTGTCCTTCCTGAGCGACAAGCTGCTGACCGAGGGCAATTCCGTTGCGGTGATCGACGAGCTGTACATTTTCCTGTCCAACAAAACGGCGATTGAGTACATCCGCAATTTTATGAAGCGTGTACGTAAAAAGGATTCCGCCGTACTGCTTGCCAGTCAGAATATTGATGATTTTGCACTTCCTGGCGTAGCGGAAATGACCCGCCCGCTGTTCGCAATCCCGACGCACCAGTTCCTGTTCAACGCAGGCACGGTTGATCGGAAGTTTTTCATGGAGAACTTGCAGCTTGAAGAATCCGAGTTCGAGCTGATTCGCTACCCGCAGCGCGGCGTGTGTTTGTATAAATGCGGCACAGAGCGCTATCTGCTCGAAGTCCACGCGCCAGAATATAAGAAAAAATTGTTCGGTTCAGCGGGTGGCAAATAACTTTTGAAAGGGTGAATTTTTATGAGTCCGCAGGAAATCCAATCCGCAAAGACTCGCCTGCTTGGCGATCTTCGGGCGGCTGTCCGGTACACGCCAGACCAGCAGTCCGATCTCGTCGCGTTCATGCAGCAGTATATTAAGGAGGAGCCGGAGCAGCGCCCCGAAATTTTGAAACACATTCGCAGCTGCATGGACGGTGAGCCGTACCCTAACCCTTATGACGACCGGTTCTCTTACACGGAAATAGATATTGACAGGTGCGAACGAATCCTTGATGATTATACCGCCGCAATGGAAGTTTG
The DNA here is from genome assembly GCA_947575935.1 of uncultured Butyricicoccus sp. Lineage (GTDB taxonomy): Bacteria > Bacillota > Clostridia > Oscillospirales > Butyricicoccaceae > QXXE01. The sequence continues at coordinate 11,507 of CANPPM010000049.1, forward strand.
CGACGGCTCGCCACAGGAGATTGGACGGCTGGTCGATGCGGTGACCGCCGAAATTAATCAGCTGAACGAAGCCTGCAATCACGGGCTGATCGACACTTGGCGGCGTGAGCAGCTGTGCAATTTCATCAACGGCACAGCCGAAATGGCGGGCGCGAAGCCGGGTTTTGACATGACGCTCAGTCAACGGATGTGGTAAGCAATGGATCTGCGAGAGCAAAATTGGGGCATCGAAATTGAAATGACTGGCATCACGAGATACCGCGCGGCGCAGGTGCTTGCCGATTATTTCGGTACGGAAGTCCGGCACGACGGTACATATTATGATGCGTATTCCGCTCCGGATGAGCAGGGACGACGTTGGAAGGTCATGTCTGATTCGAGCATCAACTGCCGGCGGCGGGAAGATGGCCGCAAGGTCAGCGCCGGACGCGATTACAGTGTGGAGCTGGTCAGCCCGATTTGCCAATACGAAGATATCGAAAAATTGCAGGAAATTATTCGTAAGCTGCGCGAAGCGGGTGCGTTCTGCAACGATTCGGCAGGGATTCACATCCACGTGAACGCAGCTCCGTTCGATGCACCGCACCTCCGAAACCTCGTTAATATTGTAGCCTCGAAAGAGGACATGATCTACAGGGCGCTCCAAGTCAACCGGGGACGGGAAATGAGTTATTGCAAGAAGGTAGACCCTGATTTTCTGGAGCGCCTGAACAAACAGAAGCCAAAGGAAATGGAACAACTGAAGCGGCTGTGGTACGACGGGTATGACGGCAGCAGGGAGCATTACCATTTCAGCCGGTATCGTTGCTTGAACTTACACTCAGTGTTTCAAAAAGGCACAATTGAGTTTCGCGCGTTCAACAGTAATCTGCACGCTGGAAAGGTCAAAGCCTATCTGTAATTCTGTCTGGC
>CANPPM010000050.1 GCA_947575935.1 uncultured Butyricicoccus sp.
CTGCGAATCTGGGTGAAGAGCGTGTCAACCTCCCTGTCCGTAATCGCGGAGGTCGGTTCGTCCATCACAATCACTTTGGCAGAAATCGAAATGGCCTTGACAATCTCAATCAGCTGGCACTGCGCAACGCTGAGATCACGCATATAAGCAGTCGCAGGAATATCAATGCCCAGCTGCCGCAGCAGAGCAGTCGTTTCACGTATCATCGCACGGTTGTCGACCAAGCCCAACCGGGTGCGCAGGCTGCGGCCAAGGTAAATATTCTCAAACACCTGCATATCCAGGACCGGATTGAGCTCCTGGTGGATCATGGCAATCCCCTTGTCCATAGCTTCACGCGGGCTTTTGAGCGAAAGAGGCTCGCCGGCAAAAACAACCTCTCCCGCATCCGCAGTATAAATCCCCATGAGAATCTTCATAAGCGTCGATTTCCCCGCGCCGTTTTCCCCCATGAGGGCGTGCACCTCGCCGGGCCGGATCTGAAGCGTCACATCGTCAAGCACCTTCACCCCAGGAAAGCTTTTGGCGATATGCTTCATTTCCAGAACAAATTCTGACATATTACCCTCCTTTTCGTATCACAATATGGTATGCATGCAAAGCAGAACGATAAAAAAAGATCCAACCCACACCCGGACCAGAGGGGTGCGGAAATACAGGCCGCATCATAGGCAGCCCGTCCCCCGACACCGCGCTGTGGGAAGGCGCGAGTCGAACCATTTCTCCTTCGTCTCTGAGACCCTGTTCAGCGCCCCGGAACACACTGCCCGGCAGCGCCAAAGGGAGCGCTGTCCCTTTACGTTGCAGCGCAGAGATGGCGCGTCCGTCCCGCCAAACCCTGGGATGCTGCGCATCCCCCCTGCCGCCCGCAGACAAAACGTCCGTGTGCAAACATTGATGGAACTGACAAAAAACCTCAGCCAAAAATGATAAAGATGCCAAATCCTCCGCCTGACAGCATGACGCCGCTGCCAGAAGCACTGGCTGCCGGCAGGGCGCTGTCCAGTGCGCCCTGTCAGCCGTCCGGCGGCCTTAAATGACGAAAATATTATACTTTATTTTAGTGAATTTGTCAAATCATTTTACGTCTGTACCGCGCGCAGCGAAATCCATATTACCAGGTTTCTGTAGCTGCCGGCCCCATGATATCCCCCCTGCCGGGAGCGCCGTACAGCGCGGTTTTCTATACAGTCCTCCGTTGGGTTGCCTGCAGCAAAAAGATGTGCGCAGGCCGTCCGGATATGCTATAATAATACAAAAGGGAGGTTCTAAAAGATGCAATTCGTGAAACGTCTGATCCGCTGCATACCGCTGCTGCTTTTTGCGAATGCAGTTTGGCTTTTCTATACCGCAGGGGCGGCGGGAGGATTTTTGCTGCCGCCCGCCGCAGCGTTTGCCTTGATGCTGCAGATCCGTCCCTGCCCATCCAGCGCGGCGGCCAACCGCCGCCTGCGGATTCTGCACGGGGGCTGCGAACTACTTTATTTGTTTGCGTTTTGTTTTCTGCTGCAGTGCGGCATTTTGGTACATACCTTCTCGCCAAAGGCAGTGATGTTCTGGCTCAATGCGCTGTTTTCCCTGTCCGCGCTGTTTATGATCCTGCTGAACGGCCTGCTGCGTATTTTTTTATGTTCTGCCCAAGCCGGTATCCTGTGGCGGGTGCTTTTACTGTTATTCTGGTGGTTTCCCGGTTTGAATCTCTACCTGAAGATCGGAAGAGCACACGTCTGAACTCCAGTCACAACGCACCGCCGCCCGTACCGCCTCCCAGCTGTGCCGGACCCGCTATCCGCTTCTGCTGGTACACGGCATCTTTTTCCGGGACTGGCAGTATCTAGACTATTGGGGCCGGATCACCCCCACCCTGCAGGCCAACGGCGCATGCATCTATTTTGGAAAACAGCAGTCGGCCGATGCGGTTTCCCGAAGTGCTGAGGAGCTCTGCGAACAAATCATGCGAGTCATAGAAACTGAGAATTGTGAAAAAGTCAATATCATTGCACATTCGAAGGGTGGCCTGGACGCCCGCTATGCCATCACGCACTATGGTATGGATCGGTATGTCGCGTCTCTTACCACGATAAATACCCCGCATCGCGGTTGCCACTTTGCCGACCTGCTGCTTCGGCTTCTGCCAGAACGGGTGATACAGTTCATCGCCGGGCGGTATAATGCACTGTTTCGCAGGTTGGGCGATACCGCTCCTGATTTTGAAAAGGGGGTTCGGGATTTGACAGCCGCCCGCTGCGAGCAATTCAACCGCGAAACGCCTGACCGGTCCGGTGTGTATTATCAGAGCGTGACCTCCCGGCTGCGGGGCGCGTTCAGCACGATCTTCCCCATGAATCTCTGCTATCTGCTCATCCGGCGTCTGGACGGCGACAATGACGGATTGGTTGCCGTTGACTCGGCCATCTGGGGCGACTTCCGCGGTTTGATCGAGCCTCAGCACCGAAAGGGGATTTCACACGGCGACGTTGTCGATCTGCTGCGCGAAAACCTGCCCGGTTTTGACGTCCGGGAATATTATGTACAGCTAGTGCACGACTTGAAGACCCGTGGCTTGTAAAGCGTAACGGCAGCCATATGCCGTTCTCCGGCGCTGCAAATACACTCTGCAAAGCAAGGCCAGCGCCCACTTGAAGGCCGTCAAAGCACTGTCCCAGGGCATCCTTTTTACGGAACAGGGCCTTGCGCAGCAATAAAAACCTGCTTCGCTCGATCATTTTTCCAATTTTAAGACAGTCCTTTGGAACGTTTCTTCTGGAGGATACAATGAAACAGAAATCACGAAAACGAAACGTCAAATCCATAGGGATTATTTTGCTCGCTATCGCCGGACTGCTCCCGCTCGGGCGGATATACGAACAACTCTGCCGGGACGCAGACTACAAACGGTATCCGCCCGTAGGAGAAATGGTAGAAATAGACGGCTGCAGTATGCACCTTTGGGCCGATGGCACAGGAACGGCCACAGTGGTATTCAGGGCCGGTTACCAGATCCCGAGCGGATATATTGATTTCTATCCGCTGTACAGTGAAATAGTAAAATATACAAGGGTTGCAGTCTATGACAAGCCGGGGTACGGGTGGAGCGAGACCACAGAGGCCGCACGGGACATTGACCACATTACAGAAGAAATCCATTCCCTTCTTGAACAGTCGGGAGAAAAGCATCTGTTTGTCGCGCATTCGATCGCGTCTCTGGAGGCCATCAGGTTTGCGCAGCGCTATGGGGATGAGGTCCGGGGAATTATGCTGATTGACGGCGCGAATCCAGGTATGTACGCCAGTATGGAGCTTCTTCCATCAGAAACATTTGCCTACCAGCGTGTACGGTTATCCATATGAATCCTGCGTTCTTTCGACCAGCCGGAACGGCATGCCGTCTGTTCCTGGGACGTTTACCGAAATCGATCAGTCACTGATCCGCACACTTTTCAATCGGAATCAAATCGAAGAAGGGGACCGCAAAGAGAAAAACGCATTTCAGGTCCTGGAAGCGGGGCCGCTGGATGGCATTCCTCTTATTATAATCACCTCTTCAGACTTGAACGGCTATGAAGACGGCAGAAAAAATCAAGCGGAACGCTTGGAGTGGTCCTCTGACAGCAAGCAGATTCTTGTGGATGGCGCCGGGCACGCTGTTCACTGGCACGATCCGGCGTCTATCCATGCCGCCATCCAGGATCTTTTGCATGAGATTGAAACCCGCCCCCTGACAGTTTAACGGTTTTGCGTTCCCTCCATGCACCGCCTCTCGGATACGCGGTATTGATTGCGGCATATGGCGTACCGCCTTTCAGCAGTTTGTTTTGCCATAACGCTCCCATAAACAACGGAGACAATACATTTTAAATCAAATTAAATAAATGTTGTTTAAAATGTTATAAAGGCCAGAAAACAAGTTGACGAAATATTATGATTATGATAAAATTAAAAAGGCGATACATACCGGCGGCGCCGTCAAAAAAGACCGTGCCGCAGTACGGCAGGGCTACGCCTGACAGGGCGGAGCGGGCAGCCGGTTGGGCGCCGGTGATTTTCGGACATTCCTTGGGATGATAAAGGAGGAGAAAAGCCCATGCGCATCCGAACGAACACCTCAGCGCTTCGCGCATTCCGTGAAAGCAAGAAAACGAGAAATGCTTTGTCAAAGAACCTGGAAAAGCTTTCCTCCGGCCTGCGCATCAACCGCGCCGCCGATGATGCAGCGGGGCTCGGCATTTCAGAAAAAATGCGTGCAAAGATCACGGAGCTGGGCCGTTGCCAGGATAATGTTTTGGAAGGGCAAGATCTGGCCCGAACGGCGGACGGCGCGCTTGCCGAGATCAATGATATGCTGTGCCGCGCCCGCGGGCTGTGCATCGAGGCGGCCAACGGGACCTACAGCGACCAGGAGCTGACCTCTATCAGCAACGAGCTGAACAGCCTGTTCCGTGAAATCGACCGGATCACGGCCGGGAGCTGTCACAATACCATCCGGCTGTTTCGCGGAGATGTCGAGCCCGATTACCGCGATATCTATGATGAAAATTTTCAGACGCTTCCAACCGGACAGGTTGAGCCCTGGGGGGAGATGGAGTTTGTACAAAGCGAGGATTTTGACCGCGCAGAGCCGGCCCAACCGGCAACGGCTACTTTTCCTTTGGACGATTCCATTGATTTTGGGGATGTGACAACCTTAGAGGGCAAGTCAATCCGCATCGGGAACAATACTTACTATTTTACGGCAAACGCTTCCTCTGTGCCCAGCAGCTCCATGTATACAATATCGCTCAGCGGCAAGAGCACGGAGCAGGCACTGCAGGCGCTGTCAACTGCGGCCACCGTGCACGCGGTCGAAGTAGACAAGGCGGCCCGTACGGTAAAGCTGACTGCAGAGTGCACAGATCTGGTCTATTCCCTGACAGCAGACGGCAAAACGAGTAATTATACCGCGAAAAAGGGGAATGGCGAGGCGTATAACGGTCTGCAGGTACAGAACCCTTCCGGCACACAGACCCCGCTCTTACAGGTGGATGGCTTCGGGATTCTCAATAATCAGCCCACATATTCGAAAACCGCAACCGCTTCGTTCCAACTATCCCTCCTTGGCAATACGATCACCGCCGATCAAGCGAACGACTTGAAACGGAATTCCCTGTCGGTCAGCGGTTGGATGAACAACAACACACACATCTCCGACCGTCTCAGCTTATCCGGCGCCGCAGTGAGCGCGGGCATGACCCGGCAGCAGGTTGGGGCAGCGGTTGCCGCAGCGCTGAACAACCAATCCGGATCGCACGGGTTAAAGTACAGCGCAAGCTATAACGCCACGACAGGGATGCTGGAGGTTACGGCCCAGCAGACTTCCCCGACCGGGCCTATGGGGGTGCGGATCTCAGAGCTCACCACTTCACCAACCCCTACGGTAGAAAATAAGAAGCTGTGGGAAAGCACAGCGCTCGGCTTGTCACACAGCAAAACCAGCGGGACGATGGAGTCCGGTGAAAAACACGAAATTACAATCCCGGCATCTCCGGCCGTTCCATTTTCCTTTCAGATTGGCAGCAACTACTATCTGTACCACGACGGTTCAAAGCCGTTTACCGAAGGGGATTTTAACACAACCTGGTATTCCCCGCAGACGCCGACCCTGATCAATATCAACACCATCGGCGACGTGCAGGGCGACATTGCCAGGCGGGTACAGTCATACGTCAACGGCCTTTCCAATGTGGATCCAAGTACGGTTACCACCAGCGGTGGGAAGGTTACATTCAGTTCAAACGTCGGTACCAGCGTCAGCCCCTCTGTCAGCGGCACAAAGATTACCGTCAATGCCAGAAAAACAACCCCCGGTTCCGGGACGGCAAGCAATCATGTGCTGATGAATACTTCCGTGCCGCTGAATCAGACGGCAACGGCGTCTTTCGACCTGGGCGGCGATGTGGCCGCATTGGCCGGCAGAGGGTTCAGCATTAACTCCCAAAGATTTGAATTTACAAACGGCGCAGGGGTCAACAGCCAATATCAGGATATTGATATCTCATCGTGCACAGATTTGCATGACGTGGCCCAGCTGATTCAGGCACATCTTGCAAGCCCGCCGTATACTGTCACCCTGAACGGCAGCAAAATGGAGATTTCGGTGACGCGGAACAGCGAATATAAGCTGCCGGTCAGCGACGGCCAAGAAGGGATTCTTGCGGCGGGTGCAGATCCTGTCGTGTTTTCCGGGGGCGTTAACGTCGGGCATTCTCAAAAGGTGCTGGATTTTTCCTCAATCCACGAGGATAATCTGGATACCCTGCTTGGCAAAGGGTTCCGCATTAACTGCGCTACCTGCGAGGGCGAGTATATCAACGTCTTTTTCTGCTGGACAAACGACGGTTCTGTGCCGCCGGTTTTTGACCGCTGGGATTCGGTCAACCATGCGAATCGAACCATTCACAACATTCCGGTCGAACTCTCCAAGGTCACAAGCGGTGATAAAATCGTAGAAAGCATTGTAGAGCAAGTCCGTCCGACGCTGACCCATTATACCGACGTGGCGATCGGCGATCCGCCGACTACGCTGATTGCAATGGACAAGCGTTTGGGCGACGTCACCGACCCGAACACGGGCCGGTGGTATCCAGGCAGGGTACAGACCGGCCTAGAGACCAATTTTACCTACAGCGTATCCATCAGCAAGGAGCGGGTTTTTCCGCCGGACGGTTCTGTTGCGCTGAAATCTGACCGTGTAAAAATCTATGCCGGTTCCGACCCCGCGCCGCAGTTTATTGACGTCCATTTGCCCTACATCGATCTGGAGTGGCTGCGTCTGAACCCGCCGGAGCTTGTGGACCTGGCCGCTGCAGATCAGGATCCCTCCGACTGGCTGACACGGGTAGACCAGGCAAACCTTGCCATCTCGGATGCGCGCGGCACCATCGGCGCCGATTTCAACCGTCTGGAACACGCTTGGCAGGACTTGAACCAAGCGGATATCCAACTGACAGACGCAGAAAGCGGCATCCGCGATGCAGATGTTGCAGAGCTGATGATGGAGCACACAAAATTACAAATTTTAACCCAGTCCCAACAGAGTATGATGGCACAAGCAAATGTGCAGGCCCAGCAAATCCTGCAACTCTTGAGATGACCGGAGAATCCTTTTTCCGTCCGAAATACAACAAAAACAAGGCCGGCAGCCGCTTTTATTCGCGCGCTGCCGGCTTTTTGTGCCGAAACAATTTTGAGGATGCGGTGAAGATTTCGAAAAGACCGCGGCGCTGCGTCCCGCACACGGATTTTGGCTAATGTACACGCCTTAGGCGGCGTTAAACCGGGGGCCTTCTGAGCGGGCAGCTTGACAAAGAGATCCGGTCGGCCAAGCGGTCTAGGCCGTTGTCCCGCAGATAATCCTGCAGGATCGCCGGAGACTGGGTCGATTCCGGGCCGATGATCAATTCGGTAATCAGATCTTCGAGCCCAATGCCCGCCCGACGGCACATAGACAGCAGATCGAGCGGATAATATTTTTTGATGCGTTCCGTAGTGATGTGATAGCAAGGCTGGACGTCAAATTCCCCCTGTTCAAAGGGAAAAACAACCAGCCGCATTTCATGCTCGCTCCAGAAGGAAGGATGCTTGAAAGCCACCGAGCAAATCCATGCGTCCCGCAGGGCGTCCCGGATGCCGGGGGCATCCGCCGATACAGCCGCCCCATCCTGAATCAGGCGGCAGAAAACGCTTGCCAATGCATGCCCGTCCATATCATCCTGATAGAAGACCTTTTGAAGAGAGAGCGCGCCCCCTGCCATTTGTTCCAGAAAACGGCTACGGAAAGCGATGCAGACCCCCCGCCCGCGGTTGCCATATCTCTCCCACTGGGCGGCATCATCGCGGTGAAAGGAAAAGCAGGCCGCGTAGGCTGAATAAGAAAAATCTCTTTTCAACTCCTCGCGAAACAGCCGACGGACCTCTGGAACGGCCTCACGCGGCCCCTCCTGCTCCAGCCGACGGACCACGGCAGCGCACAGCCCACGCATAAAATGACGCATTTCGGCCGCGTCGTTCATATTCAGGATGTTGTTGACTCGAAGCTGTGTGCAGCGAAGGATCCCATCCAGCGCCTGAAAATCGGTATAATGATAAAGAAACTCCCTGGTGATTCTGTTCAATCCCAATCCCTCCTGGCTGCACATATGGCCGGTGTGCGCGGGACCTATCCGGCCGGTTACCGTCATTGTAACAGTTTTCTGAGTATTTCGCAAGATTCCCGGCAAAATTTCTGTCCTAGCCGGCATGCCGCAGTAACATCCGCGCAGGGGGCAAGCGGCTATGCGTTTGGACACCGCCGCTTTATCGATATGGTATACGCCGAAATGTGCTGCAATAGGCAGCGTCTTCCTTTGCACCACATCAAACGCCCCTACACTTCACCAGAATTGCAGCAGTGGACACCCCTTCCGCACTGAAAAATCTCTTTCATCCTAACAAATACGCACCGGAAAATATGCAGCCTCCCAGGAGACGGGGGGCCGGGACCGAGGCGCAGGCGCCTCCTCAGTCCGGCAGCGCCTGAGAGACGGACGCAGACAGGCTGTGCTCACGCCCCTCCGCCGGGATACAGCGCGCGAGCGTAATAAATGTCTGGACGATCTCAGGAGGCAGCCGCTTCACGCAGTCGGCCAGTTCCCGCAGTTGGTCAGGGTATGGATTATCCGCATCCCAAAACTCCGCAGGCGTAACCGAAAAATAACTGCAAATTTCAAAGAAATTGTCCATTGACGGCTTCATCCGCCCCGAGGTGATCTGGTGGATATAGCCGTCACTTTTCCCCAGATCATGCGACATCTGCAACTCAGAGACCTTTTTTTGCAGCCGCAGCGCCGTAATTCGTTTCCGAAGAAACTCATCGTGCGGGGACATCCTGATCACCGCCTTTCTTCTAATATATCATACCGCAAATTTTTTAAATGAGAAGTTATTATAAATAATTGTTTGACAAAATTCGGCATATGATATATATTTTAAATAACAGTTCTGTATTTATACTATAGAAGAACAGCTGTTTTATAGAATATTCGTATTCTGTCTAACGGATGAGGCCGCCGTTTCCCAAGGGGCGTTTTTGACGGTGCAGCGGATTGATCGAATTCGGCTGGCAAGGAGTTGAGATTTTGAGGATACCATCGGACCAAGAATGGTTCAGCACATTATTTCGGGCGCATTACCATAGCCTGTGCCGCATGGCATCTCTGCTGCTGCACCAGCAAAGCACCGCCGAGGAGCTGGTCGAAGAGACCTTTTTAACCCTGTGGTACAAAAGGGAACACCTGCGAGAACATCCGAACATCGAGGGGTGGCTGTTTGTCACGCTGCGGCATCGGATTTGCAGCGAAGTTCGGCTAGCAAAATATCAAAAAGAAACGCCGTTGCTGTTTGAAACCGGTATACCAGAGGAGAATATGGCGTTTGAGGATAGTCTGTCCGACTTGCTTCCGGCCGGTCTCACCCCATCCGAGCGGCAAAGCCTCATCCTGTATTTTGAGCAGCAGCTCTCGTATGAAGATATGGCGGAGATACTGGGTATTTCGGTCGTGGCCTGCCGTACGCGGCTGTGCAGAGCAAAAGCACATTGTAAACGGCTGATAGAGGCGCGCCGGCTTGGGGATGACAGGCTGTCATGAGCGTATATCTGCCGGATGGCGAAGCGCGCGCCTTGGCGTGGACCGCAGGTTTTCGTACAGCTCCACTGCCAAGGACAAAAAAACTGTTTCCCATCTCCTCAAAGGAGCAATGGGAAACAGTCTTTCCTCAGAATCTGTTTTTTAACCGCCCGCAACAGCCGCTTCCCCAGCAGAGGCAGGGGGCTGCGGCGCGTCAAAAGTCACGCCGCCAACGTGCACATTTACCGCGGTCGTGTCCAGCCCAGTCATAGATTTCACAGCTGAGCATACATTTTCCTGTACATTTTTTGCAACCTCACGGATGGGGCTGCCGAATTCTGCCAGGAACCCAATCTCAAGCATCACGGCATCCTCGCCGACAAACTCGACCCGTACACCCTTTGCCATATTCTTCTTGCCGAGCAACCCGGCAAGCTCGCTGGTAAAGCTGGAATAAAGTCCGGCTACACCATCCGTCTCTGCGGTGGTCAGCGCGGCAATGGAAGCGACGACATCCTCAGAAATTTTAATCGTCCCCTGATCGCCGGTCGTCGACCAATACGATTTATGATCTGCCATTCTTGCAATCACGCTCCTTTATGCGCTCATTATACCATAGGGAGCATCAATTTGCAAACCCAACCGGCACTTTTGAACGATATAACAGGCTATTATTTTTTGTTGGAACGACGCCAGATATGCATTTTTTCAGCATCCTGGATCAGCTGGTCGCGGAAATCCGGGTGCGCGATCGAAATCAGCGCCTCCGCACGCTCCCAAGCAGTCCGGCCCTTGAGACATACCTTACCATACTCGGTAACAAGCCAGTGGACATTGGGCCGGGCATCGGTCACAACCGATCCATTCGTCAGCGTAGGAACGATACGGCTATGCAAGCTGCCATCCTTGCCCTTGAAGGTAGAGGACAGGCAGATAAAGCTCTTACCGCCGTTTGAAAGATATGCGCCCAGTACAAAGTCCAGCTGTCCGCCGGTCCCGGAGAGCTGGCGGCTGCCTGCGGATTCCGCGTTGACCTGTCCGAACAAGTCGACATCTACAGCGTTGTTAATCGACATGAAATTATCAATCTGCGCTACAACGCGCGCATCATTCGTGTAGCTGACCGGGGCGCTCATTACCTCGGGATTATCGTTGACATAATCATACAGCTTTTTGGTGCCAGCACCAAACGCAAACGCCTGCCGTCCACGGTCAATTGATTTTCTTGAACCGTTAATCTTGCCCGCCATCGCAATATCGACAAATGCATCCACATACATTTCCGTATGTACGCCGAGGTTCCGCAGATCGGACTGCGCAATCAATGAACCAACTGCATTCGGCATACCGCCAATGCCCAGCTGGAGGCACGCGCCGTTCGGGATCTCTTCCACAATCAGCTTGGCAACCGCTTCATCAACCTCTGTCGGAGCTGCCGCGCCCATGATATCCAGCGCCGGACTGCCGCCGTCCACAATCATGTCAACTTCAGAAATATGCACACCATTCTCCATGCCACCCAGGCAACGGGGCATATTTTCATTGACTTCCACAATAATTTTATCCGCACAATCACAGACCGCACGCATATGCGATGCACTCAAACCAAAGTTGAACCAGCCGTGCGCATCCATCGGCGCGACCTGGAACATTGCAACGTCCACCTGTCCGCGGTGCTCCCGATAATAACGGGGCAATTCAGAATACCGAAGCGCATTATAAAATGCAACGCCGGAAGCGCACATCTTACGCTCTATGCCCGACATATGCCAGGAATTCCAGCTGAAATGGCTGGCAGCATCCTCCAGCTTAAAAAGCTCAAGCGGACGCATAACAATGCCGCCCAGGAAGTTCACGTCAGTGAGTTCCCCCATGCGCGCCGCCAGCGCCCGGTCGAGCGCAACCGGCGTTGTGGTCGCCCAGCCAAAATCAACCCAGTCCCCGCTGTTTACCACCGCAGCAGCCTTTTCTGCCGTGGTCAGCTTGTCCTGATACATCGCCCGAAAATCCATGAAAACCGTCCTCCCAGTTCCATAGGCCCGGCCGGAAACATTCATTTTCACCGTTTCCAGACCGCCTATCTTATTTTTTTAGGAATTTGCCTGATTCTTCCGCTTTTATTGTATCACCCCGGAGGCATTTCGTCAATAGACCTGTTCGGAACACACTTACCGCTTACTGTTTGCTGTTCCATACCGCGTCAAGACGCGCCTGCTCTTTTTCAATGTATTGCTTTTTATACCCTTCCGGATTGCCGTAGTCGAATCCCTCCGCCAGCTCCGGACGGCCTGCCGTATAGTCTAATACCGTAATCTTTTTGCTTTCACAATCCAACGAATAAATGCATATCGAATAATGCATCATTCCCTCCGGACGAGATGTGAAAAATTGGACCCGTTTCCCATCAAATACGCTGCCCTCAATCACATCTGAATGCCCATACCCCTCGGATAAACTCGTAAGTGTCTGCGCACCGCCTGCATAAAATCCCGCAATTTCAAGACCTGCGGAAGCGTCAATCAGCGTTTCCGATTCACCGGTATGGGGGTTGAGCAGCAAAACCGTGTCACCGCCGTAACCAATATGACCAGGTACACGCGTTCCCGGCTGATGGCTCAGGCATAGGATCTGCGAACCGTCCGGGCTTACAGCACGCTCTATCACCGCAGTATCCAGCAGCTGCTTTAATTCGCCGGGTTTTTCGCTGTATCGGGTGGTGTAAAAACCCGCTTCC
>CANPPM010000051.1 GCA_947575935.1 uncultured Butyricicoccus sp.
AGTGGCAGCATATCGATCATGGTTATTAATCGGATGAAACTTGGTTTCTATGGGACGATGTACCAGAACGTAGGCGTCTATATCAGTTTGTGAGGGAAAAAATGCGGATATTGGCAATTGAATCTTCGTGCGATGAGACCGCTGCGGCGGTGGTGGAGGATGGCAGGCGCATCCTGTCGAATATCATTGATTCTCAGGTCGAGACCCATGCGCTTTATGGTGGTGTTGTGCCCGAAATTGCTTCGCGCGGGCACATGCAGGCGGTTGTGCGTGTGACTGAGGCGGCGCTGCGTGAGGCTGTGTGTGCGCGTGAAGAGATTGATGCGGTTGCGGCGACCTGTGCGCCAGGGTTGATTGGCGCGGTGCTGGTCGGTGCGAATTTTGGAAAAGCGTTGGCGCTTGCTCTGGACAGGCCGTTTGTGCCAGTACATCATATCCGTGGGCATATTGCAGCCAATTATATGGCATATCCGGAGCTTGAGCCGCCATTTTTAGCGCTGGTTGCGTCGGGAGGTCATTCGCTGCTGGTGATGGTGCACGGCTATACCGAATTTGAGGTCATAGGCGGTACGCGTGATGATGCAGCGGGCGAGGCATTTGACAAAACGGCGCGGGTGCTGGGTGCTGGCTATCCGGGCGGTCCGAAAATTGATGCGCTTGCACAAAAGGGAGATCCGAAAAAATATAAGCTGCCGCAATCTCATGTGAAGGATGCGCCGCTTGATTTTTCCTTTTCGGGTTTGAAAACAGCAGTTATTAACCTGACGCATCACGCTGCGCAGAAGGGGGAGGAGATCGACCGTGCATCTTTGGCGGCTTCCTTTCAGGCGGCAGTCGTGGAGACGCTTGTGCCACGGTTGCGGCTGGCAGTGCGGCAAACAGGCGTCAAGCACTTGGCCTGCGCGGGCGGCGTTGCTGCCAATTCGGCGCTGCGTGGTGCGCTGGAACAGATGGCAGAGGAAGAGCGCTGCAGTTTGTTTCTGCCGCCGCTTGCGTTATGTGGGGATAATGCTGCAATGATCGGCGCACAGGCATTTTATGAATTTCAGGCGGGGAATTTGGGCGCTGCGGGGCAAAACGCATATGCAACCGCGGAAATTACCGAAAATCTTTGTCAAAAAAGAGGATGAAAACCACTGGATTTTCATTAAAAATTCTAGTATAATAAACCTATCGCATGCACTCGGACCGTCTGCCGCCTTTCTGGCCGGATGACTGGCAGCGCATTTGGGCGCAATATCGTACCAATTCTTATTCTTCCGCAAGGAAGAGCGCTTTTGAGGGGGCGGCCCTCCGGTGCGGGACGAAGCATGCAGAGAAATAGGGCACGACGGCATAGAACCGCCGTGGAGAAGGCTGTGGAAGCCGCCATATTCCCGCAATACCAGAGAAACGCGGGAGGCAGCCTGATTTGGCAGGTTGTTTGAGGTGATTCACAAGGAGCGATGCAGAATGGGCATGACGATTGCTGAAAAGATCTTGAAGGCGCATTTGGTAGATGGTGAAATGGTACAGGGGCAGGAAATTGGCCTGCGGATTGATCAGACCTTAACCCAGGATGCGACCGGCACGATGGCTTATTTGCAGTTTGAGGCAATGGGCGTGGATCAGGTGAAAACCGAGCGCTCGGTTGCATACATTGACCATAATACGTTGCAGTCCGGATTTGAAAATGCGGATGACCACAAATATATTGGTTCGGTTGCGAGGAAGCACGGCATTTATTATTCAAAAGCCGGAAACGGCATTTGCCATCAAGTGCACTTAGAGCGTTTTGGCGCGCCGGGCAAGACCCTGATTGGTTCGGATTCACATACGCCCACCGGCGGCGGCATCGGTATGCTGGCGTTTGGCGCGGGCGGACTGGATGTTGCGGTTGCGATGGGCGGCGGCGCGTATTATATTCCCATGCCCAAGATGGTGCGTGTCACTTTAACCGGCAGGCTCCAGCCATGGGTCGCTGCGAAGGATATTATTTTGGAGGTCCTGCGCCTGATGACGGTTAAGGGCGGCGTTGGCAGGATCGTCGAGTATGCCGGTGAAGGGGTTTTGACGCTTTCCGTTCCCGAGCGTGCGACGATCACCAATATGGGCGCTGAACTTGGGGCGACAACTTCGATCTTTCCCTCTGATGAGGTAACCAAATCGTTTCTGGAAGCGCAGGGCAGGGGGGATGTTTATATTCCGCTGGCATCCGACCCGGATGCGAAATACGATGAGGAATATACCATTGATCTGAACCGACTGGAGCCGCTTGCTGCGGCGCCGCATATGCCTGATCACGTGGCGGGTATTTCTGAGTTGGGAGAGATCAAGGTTAATCAGTGCTGCATCGGTTCGTGTACGAATTCGTCTTATTATGATATGATGAAGGTGGCGGCCATTCTCAAGGGCAAGCATGTTCATCCGGAGGTGTCGCTGACGATCAGCCCTGGCTCTATGCAGGTGTTCCATATGTTGGCGAAAAACGGTGCGCTGTCCGATATCATTGCGGCAGGCGCTCGTATTTTGGAGTGTGCTTGTGGTCCCTGTATTGGTATGGGACAGTCGCCTGAGTCGGCGGGTGTGTCGCTGCGCACCTTTAACCGAAATTTTGAAGGCCGTTCAGGCACACAGGATGCGAAGATTTATCTGGTTTCACCTGAAACCGCTGCAGCGTCTGCGTTGACTGGCGTGCTAACCGATCCGCGTACGCTTGGGGAAATGCCGGAGATTGAGATGCCGGCGCATTTTGATATCAATGACAGCATGATTATCCCTCCGGCGGAGCATCCGGAAGAGGTTGAGGTGCAGCGTGGCCCCAACATTAAAGCTTTTCCGCTGGGCGAGGCGTTACCGGATCAGTATACTGGCCAAATCGTACTGAAAACAGAGGATAATATCACCACCGATCATATCCTCCCGGCAGGCTCTAAGCTGTTGCCTTATCGTTCCAATATTCCCTATTATTCTAATTACTGTTTTATTCATGTCGATCCGAAATTCCCGGCGCGATGCCAGGAGCAGGGGGGCGGCGTGATTGTCGGCGGCTCGAATTATGGACAGGGATCCTCGCGTGAGCATGCGGCGTTGGTGCCGCTTTATCTTGGCGTGCGGGCTGTGCTTGCCAAATCGTTTGCTAGGATTCATAAGGCGAACCTTGTGAATGCGGGTATTGTCCCGCTGACTTTTGCCGATCCGGCAGATTATGATGCAGTGAAGTTGTCGGATAAGATTTCATTCCCGCGGCTGAAAGCTGAGATTTCCGCGGGCGGGCAGGTGACTGTACAGGTTGGCAGCAAGAAATTTATGGCTGATTGTGAGGTATCTGACCGGCAGCGCGGCGCGCTGCTTGCGGGTGGTACGCTCAATTATGCGAAGCAGCAGTCGAAAGCGTAAAAAGGGCTGCTACAGTGAAATGCAGTTTGCGTGAGAGTCTGTGTTTTGGGATACGAATTCCCAGGATCATGGCTATTTTGCTGCTGGCAGTGAACATAGGAGGACAAAAACAATGGTTTCTGAAGAAATTCGCAGTCAATTTGAAAAGGTTGTCGAGAGCCAGCTGGCCCGCATTGAGGATATGAAAGCGCAGGGCGATTTTGTAGACTATTCTAAGCTGGATAAAATTATTATTGGTGTTTGCGGCGGCGACGGCATCGGTCCGATGATCACCGGCATGGCACAGCATGCGCTGGAGGTGCTGCTTGCGGATAAGGTACAGGCTGGCAAGGTTGAATTCCGTACGATCAGTGGTTTGACCATTGAGCGGCGCGCCGAGCTGGGTTGCGCGATTCCACCCGATACGTTAGAGGAGCTGAAGGCGTGTCATGTGATTTTGAAGGGTCCCACCACAACCCCCCGAGCTGGTGATCCATGGCCCAATGTGGAGTCGGCCAACGTTGCGATGCGCAAGGCACTGGATTTGTTTGCCAATGTGCGTCCGGTAAAAGTGCCCTCTCTCGGCATTGACTGGACTTTCTATCGTGAAAATACCGAGGGCGGTTATGCGGTTGGTTCGCAGGGGGTGCAGATTGGGGAGGATTTGTTCCTTGATTTTACCGTTGCAACCTCGCAGGGGTGTGAGCGCATTGCACGGCTTGCATTCGACTATGCGCAAAAAACTGGGAAAAACCGCGTTTCCTGCGTAACCAAGGCCAATATTATCAAAACCACTGACGGTAAATTTTTGAATACCTGTAAGAAGGTCGCTGAGGAGTATCCCGAGGTCGTTTTTGACGATTGGTATATTGATATTATGACTGCTAAGCTGCTTGATGACAAGCGCCGCCGCGACTTTAAGGTATTCGTACTGCCTAATCTGTATGGTGATATTATTACCGATGAGGCGGCCGAGATTCAGGGCGGTGTGGGCACTGCAGGCTCTGCTAATATTGGGAAACGGTATGCGATGTTTGAGGCGATCCATGGTTCCGCTCCGCGCATGGTGCAGGAGGGACGTGCCAAATTTGCAGATCCGTCTTCGGTGCTTCGTGCATCGGTCATGCTGCTGGAGCATATCGGCGAGGTGGAACTTGCAAATAAACTCGATCGTGCGCTTGATATTTGTATGTTTGAGCAGCCGAAGTATGTTCTGACTGGGCGCGATACCGGCGCAACCGCGGAGGAATTTACCAACTATGTGCTTGAGACGATTGCGAGCCTCTAGGGCTTATTGGAAAATAATCCATATGCCAAAACGGCGTTCTGTCTCCATGTCTCAAACAGTATCTTAGTTCTGTTTTTGCAGAAAGTGCAGCAGGCGATACGTACCTAAAAGTACATATCGCCTGTTTTTAAAATCTGTTGGATGGAAACAGCCCGGAGGGAAAAGCCTTCCGGGCTGCAATTGTTTATTCGGAATCTTTTTCTACACGGGTAACCGCAATAGACAGTTCGTCCAGCTGCTTGTTATCCACGAGATCGGGGCACTGCATCATCAGGTCAGATGCGTTCTGTACCTTGGGGAAAGCAATGACATCGCGGATGGAGTCCAGTCCGGCAAGCAGCATACACAGCCGGTCCAGCCCATAGGCAAGGCCGCCATGGGGAGGGGCGCCGTAAGAGAATGCAGTGATCAGATGGCCAAACTGTTCCTGCGCTTTTGCTTCCGTAAAGCCAAGCGCGCGAAACATGCGTGTCTGAAGGGCTGAATCATGGATGCGGATAGAACCGCCCCCAAGCTCACAGCCGTTTAGGATAATATCATAAGCTTTGGCACGGACCGAGCGCGGGTCGGTGTCGAGTTTGTCAATGTCTTCATCCATCGGTGCGGTAAAAGGATGGTGTTTGGCGACCAAGCGGTCCTCTTCCTCACTGTATTCAAACTGTGGAAACTCGGTAACCCAAAGTAGCTTGAAATCGTCCTTACGTGCCAAACCAAGTCGTTTTGCCAGTTCACAGCGCAATGCACCCAGTGAAACCAAGGCGGTATCCCGGTCGGTGTCGGCGACAACAAAAAGCAGGTCGTTGGGCTGGGCCTGTGCCCGCTCCCGGATGGCATCGAGCTCTTCGGGTTTCAAAAATTTTGCAAAAGAGGAGGTCATTGTACCATCTGCGGCAAGCTTAAGCCAAGCCAGGCCCTTTGCGCGATAGGTTTTGACAAAATCGGCGAGCTTGTCAATTTCCTTGCGGGGGAACTTGTCCGCATAACCGTTTACATTGATCAGACGAACGGTACCGCCGCCCTCAACTGCGTTTTTAAATACGGCAAAATCACAATTTTTTGCAATATCGGAGATATCCTTAATTTCAAAACCGAAGCGCAGATCCGGCTTATCTGAGCCAAAGCGATTCATTGCCTCTTCGTAAGGCATGCGCGGCAGGGGCAATTGGAGATCGACATTCAGGACCTCCTTAAATACGCGCTGCAGAAAGCCCTCGTTGACGGCAATGACATCGTCTTCCTCCACAAAGGACATTTCCAGGTCAATCTGCGTAAACTCAGGCTGGCGGTCGGCACGCAGATCTTCATCGCGGAAGCAGCGCGTGATCTGGAGATAGCGGTCCATACCGGCCAGCATCAGCAGCTGCTTGTACTGTTGGGGCGACTGAGGAAGGGCGTAAAATTTGCCTGGATGCACGCGGGAGGGAACCAAATAGTCGCGTGCGCCTTCAGGTGTCGACTTGGTCAGCATAGGGGTCTCAATCTCAAGAAATCCCTGCTCGTCAAAATAGTTGCGTGCAATCTGGGTGACTCGGTGACGCAGCATCATATTACGCTGCATGGACGGCCGGCGCAAATCCAGATAACGATATTTCAGGCGGATTTGATCCCCAGCTTCTTTGGCGTCATCGATTTCGAACGGGGTGGTTTCGGCCTTCGAAAGAATACGGAGGTCGGTAGCAATGACCTCGACCTCGCCTGTGGGCATCTTGCGGTTGACAGCAGCTGTGTCACGTGCGACCAGCTCACCTTTGACCGCAACGACAAACTCGGTACGGCAGGTAAAGGCAGTATGAAATAGATCTGCATTTACACTTTTATCAAAGGTGCATTGAATGATGCCGGAACGGTCGCGTACCAGCAAAAACAATACGCCCCCATTATCACGGATACGGTCGACCCAGCCGTTGACAATTACCTCGCGCCCTGTGTCGGTCAGGCGCATTTCGCCGCACATATCGGTGCGTTTCATGCCGGAAAGATTGGTGTTCATTTGCGTTCAGTCCTTTGGTTTGATGATATTGGTAATCCTTTTTTGTTCATGCAAAGGGATTTTGGGGATATGCAAAGCAATGCGCGGCTCAGGCGCCGACGATGGGGCGCCCTTTTGCGCGCTCGGCAAGGCCTGTGCGGATGCGCTGCAAAGCGGCGTCGAAGCTGGTGTTGGTCTGCTCGCCGGTTGCAAGATCCTTCAGTGCGACGATATCCTTTGCAATCTCGTCTTCCCCCATAAAAATGACATAGGGGATCGCGAGCTTGTCCGCGTAGGTGATTTTGGCCTTAAACTTTTTCTTTTCACAGTGTAGCTGGGTACGGATACCCGCAGCGCGAAGGCGAGTTGCCAGAGAGATTGCCGCATGCAGGTCGTCGGTCATTGGCAGAATGAGCACGTCAGCAGGTGAGGCAGGCGGATTTTCATTCAGCAAGTTTTTCTCTTGTAAGACGAAAAACAGTCGGGTTAAGCCGATGGAAATGCCGACACCGGGCAGCTTTTTATCGGTATAATAGCCAGCAAGATTGTCATATCGTCCGCCTGAGCAGATGGAGCCAATTTCAGGATGATCTAGCATCGTGGTTTCGTAAACTGTGCCTGTATAGTAATCCAGCCCACGTGCAATGGTCAGGTCAATACGGAAATGGGTATCCGGCACGCCGAAGTCAGATAGGCTGCGTACTACGGTATCCAGCTCAGAAATTCCTGTATCCAACGTTTCGTTTTTGCCGCGGTAGCGTGCAAGGGTCTGCAAGATGCCGTCCGTATTGCCGTCAAGGGCGATGAAGCGCAGGATTTCATCGGCAGTTTCGGGTCCTATGTTCTCCTCAAGTAGGATTTCACGCACCGTATCTGCGCCAACCTTGTCCAGTTTGTCGATGATTCGCATCATGTCGGAGGCGCGTCCAGCCAGGCCAAGCATTTCAAAAAAGCCGCTTAATACTTTGCGGTTGTTGATGCGGATTTGGAAGCGGGTCAGTCCAAGCTCGGAAAACGTCCGGTAAATGATGGATGGAATTTCAGCTTCGTTAATGATGTCGAGCGAGCCGTCGCCGATTACATCAATATCTGCTTGGTAAAATTCGCGGAAACGTCCGCGCTGCGCCCGCTCCCCACGGTAGACCTTGCCGATTTGGAAGCGGCGAAATGGAAAGGTAAGCGAACCGTAATGGAGCGCCACATATTTTGCCAGCGGTACAGTCAGGTCGAAGCGCATTGCCAGATCGCTGTCCCCTTTTTGAAAGCGGTAAATCTGTTTTTCCGTCTCGCCGCCGCCCTTAGCAAGCAGGACTTCGCTGGCCTCTAGGATCGGCGTATCTAACGGGTAAAAGCCATACAGGGCATAGGTTTCCCTTAAAATCTGAGCAATTTTCTCAAACTGTACCTGTTTGGCGGGTTCCAACTCCATGAAGCCGGAAAGAGTTCTGGGTTTGATTTTTTCCATAAATGTACTCCTGCTAAAATTAAACTGTTAAAAAGGATTGCCCTGACGGCAGAAAAGCGCATCCGCCCGCTGAAGGGAGGATACGCAGAGCGGCTGAAGGCATTTCGCTGCCGTATACGGACGACTGCAACGCCATTCCCGAAGGCAGGCTGTCACAACCTGTTTTTCGGGTTAACAATATTACGCCAGTCCAGGTCACCGCGGTCGAGACCTAGGATCAGCATTTCTGCTGTGGCCTGGTTTGTCGCAATTGGGATGTTATGCATATCACACAGCCGTGCCAGCGCATGCACATCAGGCTCATATTGGGAATTTGACATCGGATCTCGGAAAAACAGTACGAGATCGATCTCGTTATAGGCGACTCGGGCGGAAATCTGTTCTTCGCCACCCTGCATGCCGGCAAGATATTTTTCGATTTTCAGGCCGGTAGCCTCTGAAACAAATTTTCCGGTGGTGCCGGTTGCACAGATATTATGCTTGGCAAGGATGCCGCAGTATGCCATACAGAACTGCACCATTAGTTCTTTTTTTCTGTCGTGTGCAATCAAAGCGATATTCATAATAGCGATCCCTCTCTTTATTGATCTGCCGTCAAGCGCCCCGGCAGTTTCGGCGATCTGTTTTACAGCGCCCCAAACGGTATCTGGCGTTCAGCGTGGCAGAGTGTGTTTCATTTTAAAATATGCCCAGCGGTGTGAAAATTTTGAGAATGCAGTCAATTGTTTGTACAAATCTCATCGACTGCAACAAAAATAGAGGCAAAAAGGTAAAAGCACTGCCGGTAGGGCGGTTTCGTTCTTTTCCATGCGCTGAGCAAAGCTGCAGATTGCGCGCTTACCATCGCGCAAGGGGAACCCATTCGCCCTCTAGCCTCTGCGCAATATTACGGCAGGCTAGGGCGGCCCCGGTTTTTTTGAGATGCAGCAGGCTCTTTCCGCTGTTGGAGCAGGCAATGATATCCTCATCCTCGGGCACAAGGCCCAGTAGAGGCAGGCCGGATTGATCCATTGCGTCGTCAATATTGCTTGCAAGGCCGTGTCGGATCAGATTGGTGCGTACACGGTTGACAAGCAAGCGCAGCCGTTTGGTACCTTCTTCCTCCAGGCAGCGGGCCGTTCGTTCAGCACCGCGGATGCAGGCGGCCTCAGGTGTGGTTACGACAATACCCTCGGTTGCGATGGCCGAATAGAGGGATAGTTCGCCAGGCAGGCCGGCCGGACCATCCCACAGGACATATTCATATCCGTCAGATTCCGCTTCTGCACATAACTGCCGCAGCTGCCGTACCCGAAGAAAAGGAATATCTGCCGGAGCGGTCAGCAAAGACAGCTGCGCATTCAGCGGGTGTGCTGCCGCTGCGCGCCGCAACGGCACGACTCCGGATGCAACATCTGCAAAGGAAAAAACCAGCCGGTCGCTCATGCCCAAAGTGATATCCAGATTCCGAAGGCCGCAGTCCCCATCTACGGCAAGTACACGCCGCCCGCGCTCGGCAAGCGCCATGGAAAGCGCCGCGGTAAGGGAGGTCTTCCCAGTCCCGCCCTTGCCGGATGCAATTAAAATAACTTTCAAGGCTACGCCCCCGACTTTACCATACTCATGTTAATAGTATAAACGAAATTCCTACTCGATACAAGTAGTTTATGTCATTTTTTTCAAAAATTTAATAAATATTTCACTGGGAATTGTGGTCAACGACTAAAAATATCCATTTTGATTCCAAATGTTCTTGTTATTTCCAATGCGCTGCATGAAAATACCCGCCAGTATAAAACCGGCGGGCTGTATGGTTTGTCTATTCTTCTATGCTGTATGGGATGTGATGAGTGGGCTTAATGCAGCATGGTATTTTCGCTGACAACCAGTTCGGTTTCTGCGCTGTCTGCAAAATAGGCATTAACCAGGTCGGCAACGACTGGGGCCATTTTTGTGCCGGAGTCGATTTTTTCCCCAACAGCACAGATGGCAAATTCTGGGTCATCAAACGGGGCGCAATCAATTAAAAGGCCGGTTTCAAGTTCATTCCGGCCGACCTGTGCAGTACCGGACTTGCCGCCGACCTGTACGGTGCAGTCGTAGAATGCGCGTGCGGCGGTTCCTTCGTTGATAACGCGCATCATACCCTCGCGGACGAGTTCAAGCGTCTCCGACGAGATATCGATTTGGCTCATAACTTCAGGTTGGTGTTCATAGACGGTTTTGGTGTAATCGTAGGATTTGACGCTTTTCAGCAGAGTTGGACGGTAGACCGTTCCGCCGTTGACGACGGCCGCCATATAGTTTGCCAGCTGAAGTGGGGTATACGCGTGGTCGGACTGACCGATTGCTGCCTGTACACTGTCAGCGGAAAGCCAGTCATGCAGCCAGGAATTTTTTTCCTGCAGCAGTTTGCGTCCTGTTGGACCGGCAATATTGCCGGATGCCTCGTCCCGCAGCTCAATACCGGTGAGCTGTCCAAGGCCAAATTTGGCTGCCCATTCTTCAATTTTCGCGCCGCCTAGCAGCCGTCCGACTTCGTAAAAGAAGTAGTTGCAGGAATACTGGATGGCCCGTACGACATCCATCCGCCCGTGATAACCCAGACAGCGGAAAACTTGGGTATCAAAGTACGTGTAATTACGTGTGCAGAACTGGGTAAAGGTTTTGTCAATGACGCTGGTCTCAAGCGCTGCGACGGCCATTAAAGGTTTAAAGGTCGAACCGGGCGCATAGGTTTCCTGAATCGCGCGGTTGGTATAGGGCTTGCGAGGGTCATCCTTATATAAATTAAACTCTTGGTGAAAACGTTCCAGATTATAGGAGGGATAACTTGCCATTGCAAGTACTTCACCGGAGTCGACGCGGAGTACAACAGCAGCGCCGCCTTCGGCGCCCTCCACGCCCTCCAATGTGCGTGCGAGCGATTCCTCGGCGACTTGCTGAAGGTTGAGATCGATTGTAGTGATACAGTTTGCACCGGGCTGCGGCGGATGATTGTCGATTTCACCGGTGATGTTGCCGCGCAGGTCAGTCTCTACCGTTCGTGAACCGTCAACGCCATGCAGATAGGATTCAAGCGTATATTCCAGCCCAGAACGGCCGACAATGGCATTCATTTTATAGCCTTTTTCTTTATATTCCGGCCAATCTTCCTTTTGGATCATGCCGACCTCACCCAATAGATGTGCGGCAAAGGTCGTATTGTACTGGCGCAGGCCGCTGGCGGTGACGTCGACGCCGGCAAATTCATGGTGCCGTTCCTTGACCTGGGAAATCAGATCCAGACTGACGTCCTCTGCAAAGGTAAAAGGATTGTTGCGGGAGAAATCGGTTACCCATTGCATTTCATAGCGGATACCGGCAATGATTCGTGCATCGGCATCAGAGAGTGTATCGTCGATTTTAAAATAAGTGCGCAGTGCGTTTATGACCTCTTCAGCAGACATTGCTGCAGCGTTTTCTTCATTCTCAGCAATTTCCGCCTTGGTAAGACGCTCGGCAAGGCGCGTACGGCTGCGGGCGTCGGGATCTTCTATAAATGAAAAGGGGGCGGTATCCGAGATGGGGAGTGAATCGATGGGTTCTGCCCCGGATTCCATCACCAGTTTAGCAAGTTTGAGAATCGTTTCATTCTGCGCCGTTTTGTCCCAGTAAACGTAATCGATACGCAGTGAAAATACAGAACGGTTGCTGATGAGCGGTCGGCCATAGCGGTCGGAAATTTCTCCACGGGAGGCGGCGATGGGAATCGTACTGGTAAGCCTGCGCTCAGAGGCGTTGCGATAGGTTTCTCCTTCGACAATTTGGATGCGGAAAAGGGCGAAAAACGCAACGATCCCAAGCAGCGCCAGGATGCAGACAAGTGCGATCAGCCGCCGGAGCAGTCTTGCTTTATTATCCATTAGAATAAACCTCAGATTAAATCTCTGTAGATATCGGGAATGGCCGGAAGACAGAACCGCCGGTGGGGGATAGTGTCTGACTAGGGCCTGTTTGAAAGATGTCAGCATGCCCAATCAGTGGGTTCTTTCCCGCCATACGGTGGCAATTTCTCTTGAAATACATCCGTATTCCTGCAGAACATTGTTTTTATATGACGTCAAAATCCCTTGCTGATGATTATATTTTGACACGGCCTAGGGCTTGTTTAAAAAATGTCAATACGCCCAAACAACGGTCCTTTTTCCGCC
>CANPPM010000052.1 GCA_947575935.1 uncultured Butyricicoccus sp.
CCGCCGGAAATGGCAGTCTATGGGGGCCTGCCCTGCCGGCCGGCGCGGCATTGTCCGGCTGCACGCCCAAGACACTATATCTTGTGGGCGGCTGGAATCAGGGACAGCCGGGCCGTCCGGTCCCTATCCGCCGTGATTCTCCCTATCACCGCAGCGCGATCTTTCGCGCTTTCCGCCCTGTACACGGACGGCCTTTTGCTTTATAATAGAGTTGGTCCGAAAAAATTTTGTACCGGCAGGACGTACGCCGCCGGCGCCGGGAAGGAGCGGGGATATGAGAAAGCGGCAAAGGCTGCAATACCGGTTGCTCGCCTATTTTGCACTGGTTGCGTTTCTGCCCGTGCTTACCATCATGGTATATTACATCCACACCGTCCAACAGGGCACGCGTGACAGGCTGGACGCGGATTACCGTCAGCGCATCAGCTACGCACTGGACAAAATCGAGAACAAAGTTACGCAAATTGATGAATTCGCCACCTGGATTTTTCAGAATGAACAGCTGCTCCAGCTCCTGTCCCGCACGCCCGAACAGCTAGAAACTTACGACGAGACGACGCACACTGCCGTGCAGGATCTGCTGAAACAGTTCTCCTATCGTCCCATCGCAGGGGATGTCTTAGCGTTATTCCTGCTCGGGGACAACGGGCTGGATCTGCGCGGCGGGACGGATGCGTCGCTGATTGACGCCGCCGCGCTCGATCCTCTGCTTGCGGCCCAGAACGGATGCGACCGGTATTGGGGATACACGATTGATAATCTGACCGAGCTGACCAAAACGCCGCAGGTGCTGTTCTACCGGCATCCAGTCACCAGCGAGGCGGCGGATGCGCCGTGCGGCTGGCTGGTGCTGCTGTTTTCGGATCAGCTATTCCGCGAAGAGTGCGCCGACCTTCTGGTATCTGCACAAGATACGGTACGCCTGATCAACCAGAGCGGAGGCATTCTGGCTGCCTATGGCGGCGGAGAACCGCAGCGCCTGACCTATTCGGCCGCCTCGCTTTCCCTGGGCTGGACGCTGGAAGCGCAGGTTGACAGCGGCGTTCTCTCCGGGCAGCTGCAGGCGGCAGCCCGTTCCGCGCAGGTTACGGCGGCGCTGATTCTCGTACTGATCTTAATTATGGCTTGGTATCTGTCACGGTATTTCACACGGCCCATCGAGCGCATCCTGCAGCAGGTTGCCCGGATTTCCAGCGGTGATTTTTCACATCCCCGCTTATCCGCAGATGCGCAGACGGACGAGATCAGGCAGCTTGAAGTGCAGATTGCGCAGATGGGGGACAGCATTCAGCGGCTGATGCACGAGCAGCTGCTCCGCGAGCAGGAAAAGCGGCGTTTGGAGGTACAGATGTTGCAAAACCAACTCAACCCTCATTTCCTATATAATACGCTGGGTTCCATCCGGCTGATGGCGGCGCTACAGGGAAAAACCGGCATACAAAATATGATCGAAGCCCTGGGGCGGCTGCTGCGGGCAAACCTCGCCATACAGGATGAGCTGATCCCATTGGACGAAGAGCTTACCCTATTGGACAGTTACATCCTGATACAAAACACCGCCTATAAGGGAAAAATCGTATTCTGCCGCGGCCAATTCCCTTCCCCAGCCGGAAGATGCCTGATTCCCAAGTTTCTTCTGCAGCCGCTGGTAGAAAATGCGATCGTACATGGCATCGTACCGCGCCCACAGGGCGGGACCATTACGCTGGACGCGAGGGTCGAGGGGGCGCTGCTTTGGATACAAATTACAGATACCGGGGTCGGCATGCCGCCGGAACGCGCTGCACAGCTGGAGAACCGGCTGCGCGCCCCCCAGCCCCGTCCTGGCGCGCATGGAATCGGCCTTTGGAACACGGCGTACCGTCTGTCGCTGTTATACGGCAGCGACGCATCCCTGACAATTCAAAGCCGGAGCGGGCAGGGGACCACGGTCCTGCTGCGGCTGCCGGCCCGGGAGGCGCTATGAGTCATGAACTGAAACGGGTGGTGCTGGCCGATGACGACGCCATGCTGCGCATCGGCCTAAAAACGCTGGTTGACTGGCGGCAGCACGGCTACCTGCTGGCCGGGGAGGCGGACGACGGCGCGCAGGCGCTTGCGCTTATCCAAGCACATCAACCGGATATTGTCATCACGGATATGAAAATGCCGGGGATGGACGGTCTTGCGCTCATCAAGGCGCTGCAGAATCTGCATCCTGCGCCATATATCATCGTCCTGAGCGGCTATGACGACTTCCCGCTGGTGCGCGAGGCAATGAAATACGGCGCGGCAGATTATCTGCTGAAGCTTGAGCTCAGCCCGGCAGTCCTGCTGCAGAGTCTTGCCCGGGCGCCAGCGCTCTCCAACGCGCCAGTATCGGATAGCCAAGGGCTGCAGCTTCGGCAGGAGCGGATACTGCGCGACCTGATCAGCCGGTTTTATTTGGACGAGCAAGAGATTGCAGACCGGCTGCATGACGTAGGGGTTTGTTTTTCCGCCCCGGCGCTCTACTGTATGCTGGTCAAGGCCGGAGACCTCTTCCGCTTTGAGGAAAGCACGGAGGAGGAATACCATACGCTGCTGTTTTCGATCCGAAGCATTGCTGCTGAAATCGTGCTGGACTGTATGAACGCCTACTTCGCGGATGGCCGGACCGGGGAGCTGTATTTGTTCGGCGAGATCAGGGAACAGCTGTCCACAGATGCGCCCGACCGTCTTGTCGATGCGCTGGCGGTCCGCCTGCGCGCCATGCTGGCACAGTATTTGGATATCCCCTGCGTGAGTGGGATGGGAAAGGGCGAAAACAGTGCTGCCGGAATGGCACAGGCCTGCCGGCAGGCTGCAGATGCGGTTCGGGGCCGTTTTTACGCCGGGCAAAACGGCATCCTATGGTGGAAGGCGGGCAGCCCGGTCGGGACGGAACCGGCGCCAATGCCAATCTATACCCTGCGGCAGCAGCTTGCAAAAGGGCTGGATACCCTCCACGCGGAAAGCATCCGCACGGTACTGGAGCAGGCGCGGACACTGATTGGAGAAAAATGCGGGCCCCAGAATATTGTCCTCGCGCTTGTCATCGAGCTTGCGGATACCGTACGGGAGTACTTTGACCGCCTCGGTATGGATCCGGACAGCCAGTTGACGCACAGCCGGCGGACGCCTGCCTGGTTTGGCCGCTTTCAAACGACCGGCGAGGTCCTGCGGTGGCTGGATGCCCTGCAGGACGATCTGTGCAGTTATTGCGGGCGGGAACGCACGCGGAGCGGCTCCACGGCCGTCCGCCGGGTGGAGGAACTCTTACGCAAACGTTTCTCCGGCGAGATCAGCCTGACCGAAGTTGCAGAAGAGCTGGAACTGACGCCGGGCTATGTCAGTGCACTGATGAAACGGCACACCGGCATGGGCTTTTCCGAATATCTAACGCGGCTGCGGATAGAAGCGGCCAAGGAACTGCTCGCGGATACAAACTGGAAGATCTACGCCGTCGCAGCAGCGGTCGGCTATGAAGATGCGTTTTACTTCAGCCGCCTATTTAAACGGATCACCGGGGCCAGCCCGATGGACTGGCGCAGGGCTGCGGCGCAAAGGGGGGATGCAACATGAGAAAACGGCTTCTCCCCGCCGGAATCCTTCTGCTGTTCACCGCCTGCATGCTTGCGTATCTGCTGGGCGCCGCACCGGCAGTACAGCCGGAAACGCACACGCTTCGCGTGGTACTGTGGGATTATGATACCGTTGGATATGACCGTAAGGTCGTAGAGCGCTTCCAAACAGAACATCCGGAGATCCGGATTGAGATCATCAGCTCGCCGCCTGCCTATTATAACGACAGGCTGAAGTCGATGCTGGACAGTGGGGAACGGCTGGACGTCTTTTTCGTCAACCAACAATCCCAGCTGCCGGCACTGATTGCGGACCAGGTCGCCCTGCCGCTTGACGGTTTCATTGAACGGGACCAGGTCCCGCTCGACATGTATCCGGATGTTTCGGCGCTGCGGGATCCGGACGATGGGGCGCTGCTTGCCCTGCCATACCGCAGGGACAAGTTTGTCTTGTATTATAACAAGGACTTGTTTGACAAAGCCGGGCTTCCATACCCTGCCGAACCGATAACATGGGAAGAATTCCGTCGGACGGCCGCCGAGTTGACGCACCGCCTCCGCCGGCAGCGCCCAGATGCCTGGGGGGCGTATTTTCTGAAGAAGGAACTGCATCTGTTCTATCTGCTGCAGAGCAGCCCCTTTCAATGGGAGACCGACGATTTTTCTGCTGTTCGCCCAGGGCTGTCCCTGCTGCTGGCAATGCAGGCGGATGGCTCAATCCCACCGTTTACCCGGGCGGCAATGGCACAGGATTCCCAGCGCATGTTTGAACAAGGCAACTACGCCATGTTTGTACATGGCAGCTGGTATATGAATTTTCTGGCGATGGACGAGGCGCGAGGCGTGTTGGACTTCGATTGGGGGGTCGCAGAGCGCCCGCAGTGGTCCGCCGGGGAGCCCAACCGAAACGACGCCTGGATCACGCCGGTCATGATCCATCGGGACACGCCGGAGGCCGAAGCGGCATGGACTTTTTTAAAATATATCTGCGGGGAGGAAGGGGCCCGGCTGCTGGCCGAGGAGCTGATCCTGCCCGCCTGCCTAAGCGAGGAGGCCGACGCCATCCTGCGCGAACAGCTGGAATCGCGCGGCATCCGAAAAGCGGTGTTGGACAATTTTTCCGCCCCCGCTGCTCCGCCCCCGTACCGGCAGCAGCCGCTGATTGACGCGGTGTATGAGCAGTTTTCCCGCGCCCTGCTGTCACTGGATTCGGTCGAGCAGAGTATCCAGGCGATGGAGACGGCCCGCAAAGACTGGTTACAATAACCGAGGATTCCTGTTTTGTACAGGAAAGTATGGTTTCCTCCATGTTCATTTTCGCTTCTTTCCGATATACTGGAACTATTCCAGAGGCTGCGCCCAAGGCACAGGAGGGAGCGGTCTGGAGCAAAGAACCGAGAGGAGGCATTTGTATGAAAGTATGGAAGCGGATTGGGGCACTCATCCTAGCGGCAGCACTGCTGCCTGTACAGGCATTCGCGGCGGCTGATCAAAAGCCGCGGGATCCGGAAAAACCGTATGTATCTTCGGTAACGGGGATGTTCCACCGGCAGGATACGGGTTCTGAGGAGCATCCGGGGCAATACAGTGTGTTCCTGCCCGAAAGCCTGGAACAATGCGCGCCGGGTATCCTGATCGCAGTCCCTGGCCAGACCACGGCAGAGGACTTTGCCGAAGGCGCGGTTGGACGGCAATGGCAGGCAGTCTGTGAAAAGTACGGCGTAGCGGCCGTGTTTGTCGAGGCCATGAACGGAGGAGACTGGAACCTGAACGGGAACAACGGCGGCCGTGACGAAGCCAGCTATCTGAAACAGGTCTCGGACAATTTCCACAGCAAAAGCAAAAGCAGAGACGCCGCATTTAACCTGAATGAACGCGCCTTCTACGCGGTCGGCTATGCGGAAGGCGGCGCCGTGCTCCATGCGTTTGCCATGGCGTGGCCGCAGATGCTGTGCGGCGCGGCATCGGTCGGCGGCAGCGCGGTACCCGATGCGCTGGCGGCCAGCCTCGGCGATGCGCTGAGTTACCCGTTTGCACAGGCCGGAAATCAGGGCGGACAGCAGGAGAACCACCTGCAGAATAAAGAAATCCCACTGCCTGTCTGGATTGTAGAGAGCGCAGATGCCTCGAAGAACAGCGGCACGGTGCGCAGTCACTGGATCGCAGCCAACCAGGCCGTGCAGGATGCGGCAAACGATTATGCACAGTCTGTCTATTCCAACGGCTGTATGCGGGTATGGGTGACCGATTCCGCACATGCAGCGCAAGTTACCCCCGAGATCCTGTATGCGGAATTCCTTTCCAAGGTACAGCGCTTTGTAGGCGATCCGGGCGGACGCCTCGCATGGACGGTCGAACATACTAACAACGGGCAGACCGGTTTCTTTTATACAGAGGAGCAGGTGGACGGTCATCTGCGCCGCTGGCTGACTTACGTCCCCAGCAGCTACCGGCCTGGGGCAAAGCTGCCGCTTGTCGTTGCGATTCACGGGTATTCCAGCTCGATCTTTGCGTTTACCGGTGATTCCCGCTGGCAGGATGTTGCAGAGAAAAACCGGTTTATCGTCGTATTCCCACAGGCTTATGTCAATGCGTTCCCCTCCCGCGGCGAGGTCTACGCACCGGTCTGGCATACCTATTCCTACGCGCTGACCGAAACGGCAACCGATGATGTGGAATTTATCCGCCAGCTGATTGGGATCACAGAGCAGCGGTACAGCATCGACGCCACACGCGTATATGCCACCGGACACTCTAACGGCGCAACCATGACCTGGGCGCTGGGTCTGGATGCCGCCGAGCTGTTTGCCGCTATCGCGCCGGTAGGCCACAATTCGGGCTCCTACCGCGGCGCGCCCGGAAACAACAACATGGGTCCGACCGACCGGCTGAGCAGCACAACGCCCGCCCGGGAATGCAATGAACTCCTGCCCGTCTGGATGTTCAAAGGATGGTATGATGTAGACGGCGGCGCAACGTTTGACAACCTGCATCTCTGGGATACCAACAGCAATGCGGAGGCCCTGGCGCACTGGACCGCGCGGAACGGCGCTACCGCCACCCCCGCTGCGAAGACGACGGACGCATCCGGCCGGTACAAGACGGACATCTACCGGGCAGCCGGCAGCAATGCCCCGCTCGTGCAGTATACCGTCGTTGACAATTCCCCGCATGCCTATCTCCCGAACGAAGCAGAAATGATTTGGAACGAATTTTTCTCCAAGTACAGCCGGAAAAACGGCGTGCTGTATTATCAGGGAAACCCGGTCCATATGACTGCGAAACAGGCGGCCGTTAACTTTACGGATCTTGAAAACCATTGGGCCAAGCAAGCAGCCGGCGAAGCGGTCAAAAACGGCTTCCTCTCCGGCCTCTCGGACACCGTTTTTGGCCCGAAGGAACCGGTCAGCCGCGGCCTTGCCATCACGGCGCTCGGGCGCTCTGCGCTCGCCGTAGGCGCACCGGTCCTTGCATCGGAAACCTTTGCGGATGTCGAATACAACGATTCTTTCGCCCCGTATGTTGGCTGGGCACTGCAGCAGGGAATTGTCGGGAACAGCGCAAAATTTGCGCCTGCGGCGGCAATCACCCGCGAGGAGATGGCTGTTATGCTTGCAAACTACATTGTAAAATCAGGAAAAGCTTTCCCGCAGGTGAATGCCTCCGCCCCCTATGCAGATGCAGCGTCTATCAGCAGCCACGCCGTTGAGGCCGTCGGCCGCATGCAGACCTCCGGCCTTATGACCGGCAGGGGAAACAACCGGTTTGACCCGCAGGGAATCCTGACCCGTGCCGAGCTTGCAGCTGTGCTGCAGCGCATTGCAGCCCTATAGCAGTCACTGCGGCGTACGCCAAAGCGCGCTCTGCCGCCAGGAATCGCCCCCGAACCAAAACGGCTGAAAAGCCGGGCGTCTTTTTGCTGGTCAAAAGGACGCCCGGCTTTCCTGCGCTTTTCCTGTTATATACCGCCCACTTTTTCCAACGGTTATCCTTTCCTGCCGGACAGTTGTAGTTTCCGTCGCTTCCCCATCGGGCCCATCCCCCCAACGGTTCCGCCGCCTCTGCATTTGCAGATCTGTCAAAATCCGGCTTGACAGAGATAAACGCGGTTGCTATCATATAGTTACTATAAATGCTATACTGCGCTGCAAAACGCCGGTATCCTATGGGCAAATCTACCGTTTCAACGCCTTGCACCCCCTCTGCGCACGCTGTCCCACTCGGTATACCGCCGTTTTTGCAGATTCCCCGAAGTCCTATTCCTGCGAAACGCAGGGGAAACTGAAAACGCGCCGGAAGGGACGGCTCCCGCCCCTTTTGCAAAGGAGGAACGATGATGCAGGCTGAACTTCAATGGTTGACCGACCCCACCGTATTTCGTGTGAAACGGCTGGACGCGCACTCCGACCACATCTGCTATGCCTCGGCAGAGGAAGCCGAACACGGCGTGACCTCGCTGCGGCAAAGCCTGGACGGAGCTTGGCGCTTTGCCTGGAGCCCAAACCCTGCCGCCCGTCCCGCAGATTTCTGGCGGGACGGGGCGGATGACGCGGCCTTCGGCACGATTCAAGTGCCCGGCCACATCGAATTACAGGGCCATGGGCAAATTCAGTATATCAACACCCTATATCCGTGGGACGGGCATACTATGCTCCGTCCGCCTGAAATCGACTGGGACAACAACCCGGTGGGCAGTTATATCCGCTTCTTCGATCTCGCGCCCGGGCTGCGCGGAAAGAGCGTCTGCATCAGCTTCCAGGGGGTGGAGCAGGCGTTTTATGTCTGGTTAAACGGCCGCTTCGTCGGTTATGCCGAAGACAGCTTTACCCCCTCTTCGTTTGATCTCACCCCCTATTTAAAAGACAGCGGCAACCGCCTTTGCGTCGAGGTATACCGGCACAGCAGTGCAACATGGATCGAGGATCAGGACTTTTTCCGATTCAGCGGGATCTTTCGTTCCGTGTTTCTGTACGCCAAGCCTGCGCTCCATTTGGAGGATCTGTGGCTGCAGACGGCACTGCCGGAAACCGGCGGCGCAGGGATGTTGACAGTACGAATGCGGCTTGAAGGACAAACCGAAGGCGCTGCTGTGCATTGTACGGTTATGCATCCGCAACAGGGACTGCTATTCGACGGCGCGCTCGAACTGCGGCAGGAAGGCGGCGCTGCGTTCAGCCAAACCATCCGTCTGAACGGCGTTCGCCCGTGGAGTCATGAAACCCCCGAATTGTATCGGGTAACGCTGACGCTCCGCACCGCAAACGGCGCAGTCACAGAAGTCATCCCCTATCAAATCGGATTCCGGCGGCTTGAAATCCGGAACGGCGTCATACTCCTCAACGGAAAGCGTCTGCTCCTCAACGGCGTCAACCGGCACGAATGGAATCCGAACAGCGGACGCGCCATTGGTCCGGCAGATATGGAGGCTGCAATGTCGGTTTTCCTGCGGAACCATATCAACGCCGTACGTACCTGCCATTACCCAAACCAATCCCTTTGGTACGGGATGTGTGACCGGAACGGCATTTATATGATGGACGAGACCAACCTGGAAAGCCACGGTTCCTGGCAGAAGTTGGGGAAAACCGATCCTGCCTGGAATGTGCCCGGCAGCCTGCCTGAATGGAAGGAATGCGTGCTGGATCGTGCAAAATCCATGTTTGAACGCGACAAAAACCATGTTTCTATCCTGTTTTGGTCGTGTGGAAACGAGTCGTATGCAGGCGAGGTTCTCCTTGCAATGGCCGAATTTTTCCGTTCAAACGACCCAAGCCGCCTGGTACACTATGAGGGCGTATTCCATAACCGCGCCTTCGACCAGATTTCGGACGTGGAAAGCCGGATGTACGCCCCGCCCGAGGAGATCCGTGCATATCTGCAAAGCGGGGCGAAAAAGCCCTTCCTAGTGTGCGAATATATGCATAATATGGGAAATTCGCTCGGCGGAATGGAACGTTATATCCGCCTCGGCGAAATGTTTCCACAGTATCAAGGCGGCTTTATTTGGGACTATATGGATCAGGCGCTTTGGAAAACCGATGCAGCCGGACGGCGGGTACTGGGCTATGGCGGGGACTTTGGCGAGCGGCAGAGCGACTATGCGTTCAGCGGCAATGGGATTGTGTCTGCAGATGGCACGGAAAAGCCCGCGATGCAGGAAGTGCGGTATTGGTACGCAGCTCCCGAGGCGCGGGCAAAATGGGACGCGGAAAACCGTGCAGCCGAGGCTGTTTTGGGGCGTCCGGAATACGGTACGAAAAAAACACCCTTACAGGTAACGCATGGGGACGGCGCGCTCGGCGTACGCGGCGAGGGCTTCGAGGTGCTGTTTTCCAATCCGGCAGGCGGACCGGTGTCCCTGCGCACCAGTGGCTGTGAATGGCTTTGGCGCGCGCCCCGTCCGGCGTATTGGCGGGCCCCAACCGAAAACGACCTTGGAAACGGGTTCGCATCCGGCAGCGCGGTTTGGGCGGCAGCGGATGCCTGGCAGGAATGCAGCCGTTTTCAAATCCTAACAGCAGATAAGGACAGCGTTTCCGTTTGCTATACGTATACGGCGCCCGTTCTGCCCGGGCTTCATACCGATGTAACCTATACGGTCAGCGCTTCTGGCTGGCTGACCGTCACCGCACAGTATCATGGCGGTGCAGGCCGTCCGGATCTGCCGTTATTTGGTCTGCGCTTTGCCACGCCCGAACCGCTGGAAACCGTGCGGTGGCTGGGCCTATCCGGAGAGACCTACCCTGACCGCAAGCGGGGCGGCCGTGTTGGCTGGCACCAGGAATCGCCGCATCTCCCCGCTTATCTCGTACCACAGGAGTGCGGCTGCCATATGGATACCCATGCGGTTTCCCTGCACCGAAGGGATGGGGCGGTACTCGCACTGGAGACGACCTGTACCCCGTTTGCCTTCTCCGCGCTTCCCTATACGCCGCAGCAGCTAGAGCAGGCAGCGCACAGGGAAGAACTGCCGGAGCCGGTACGCACAGTGCTTACAATCTGCGGCGCAATGCGCGGTGTTGGCGGAATCGATAGCTGGGGCGCTGATGTAGAATCCGCCTATCACGTCCGCGCGGACATGAACAGCACATGCGCCTTTCGCATCCGGCTCTGAATCCAAGAGACGATATCAGCGGCCTTTTGTCGGCCCACCTGCCGCGCCGGCGCAGAGCGGCTATCAAAGCCCAGGCATCAGAAGCGCCTGTATCTCCGCTGCCGTAGCCAGCCCGTCCGAATACGCGGTAGCCGAGCCTGCGGCTGCTCCCAGACGGTGGGCAACCGCATAATTGCGGTCCTGCAGCCAACCCGCAAGGAAACCGGCTACCATTGCGTCCCCCGCGCC
Organism: uncultured Butyricicoccus sp.; assembly: GCA_947575935.1. GTDB lineage: Bacteria > Bacillota > Clostridia > Oscillospirales > Butyricicoccaceae > QXXE01. The sequence goes on from CANPPM010000052.1 coordinate 10,924, forward strand.
TACCGAATTGCGCACGGTCCCCTTCGGAACGCCCAGCCGGTGGAAGCATCCGGTTTCGTCCAGCAGCAGGGAACCCTCCCCGGCCATGGATACCAATACATTACGGGCGCCCTGCTCCTGCAGCTGCCGGGCGCAGCGCCTGCGTTCTGCATCGCTGTCGAGCCGCCGTCCAAATATTTCACTCAGTTCCTGGCTGTTGGGCTTGATCAAAAAGGGATGGTATGGCAGCACTTCACGCAGCAGCTCCCGGGTTGCATCCACCACAGACAAGATGCCGCGCCCATCCAGCCGTTTCAGAATCTGCCGGTAAATGCTGTCTGGAAGCGATGGCGGAATCGAGCCGGCCAATACCAGCACGTCCCCCCGCTGCAGCCGGTCGAGCTTTTCAAACAGCTGTATTTGTGCGGCAGCAGGAATTTCGGGTCCAGGCGCGTTAATCTCGCTTTCCAGGCCCGCCTTGATCTTCACATTGATCCGGGTCAGCCCCTTTGGAAGCCAAATAAAATCGGTCTGAACGCCGCGGGCCTGCAGACGCTGCTCCACCCCCATACCGGTAAATCCGGCCAGAAATCCCAGCGCGATATTCTCTATGCCCAAGCGGTGCAGCACCGTAGAAACATTAATACCTTTTCCACCGGGCTGCAGCGCGTCGCTAGCGGCCCGGTTTGTTTCCCCGGGATGGAACGCCTCCAGCCGGACCATGTAGTCCAGCGCCGGATTAAAGGTGACGGTATAAACCATGACGGAAACCTCCTTGAACCGTAACCGCCTCGCTGCGCCAAATTCGCAGGCAGCGTGCACGCTGCTGCGGCAATGATATCATATTTTCTCTTTTCGGAATTGTGTGCCCATGTAAAACGAACTTATAATAAATATGCATTGTAAGCGGCAGGCAAATATTTTATAATCAAGTATATAAATTGGATGTTTTGAGAGCTCGATATGAAAACGCTCTATTTAATTGGCGGAACAATGGGCGTTGGCAAAACAACAATAAGCCAACAGTTAAAAAAGATTTGACTAACAGTGTCTTCCTTGATGGCGATTGGTGTTGGGATGCCAGTCCATTCCAAGTAATTCAAGAACCCAAGGCGATGGTTGTACAGAATATTTGCTTTTTGCTGAATAGTTTTCTCCATTGTTCCGCTTATACAAATATTATTTTTTGTTGGGTAGGCGCCGTTTGAAAAATGGAAATGTGCACAATGGCGAGGAATTTTTTCGCCAGACAAACACAATTTTTCGCAGGAATAC
>CANPPM010000053.1 GCA_947575935.1 uncultured Butyricicoccus sp.
ACAGCGCAATAACCCGCCATCCCGCTTTTTAAATGCTCTTTCCAACCTTATGTATGCTGCAATAATACCGGTACAGTCTCTAAAAAGAACCGCCCGCGCAGCTGCGCGGCCGGTTCTTTTTCGAGACGTTTGCGATTCAGCGCCTGCGCTCCTTCGGCTCCCCCAGGGCGGTGATGGTATCGGTAACCGTCTGCAGGATCGTCAGCAGGGCAGGCGCCTCTTCCGGATAGCGCCCTGCAAGCTCGGCTGGTGACAGCGGCGGCAGTTCGACTGTCTCAGGCTCAATCCCAAACTGCCCCTCGCCGCAGGCGGCCGCGCGTAATCGAAGCTCACAAAGCTTCATCTGCGCATCACACAGCGCGCCAAAGTGCTCGCTTTTATTGCGGAAGACCGCGTCCATGCTCTCCGGCGCGGCCATATAAAGAAACCGAAACGCCTTGTATACAGCGACCGAAAGATAGCCCGCCAGCTCATGCGGCAGCTGGCGGGAACCTGAGCGCGCCGCCACGTCCAACAACAATGCGACAGCCTCTGTAACCATATGACGTTCCGGCGCGCGGTCAGAGGCATCCGCAGCCTCGGACATACGTTCGGCAGGGACCGCCGAACCGTCGCGCGCCATGCTGCGCCCTAGCAGATAATCGCAGGATACCCCGTAATAATCGGCCGCGCGTACGACAAAATTAAGCCCGGGCTCACGCAGCCCGTTCTCATAATGGCTCAGCAATGCCTGTGAAACCGCAAGGTCCCCTGCAGCGGTGCGCTGGCTTATTTTCTTTTCACGCCGGAGAAGGGCAAGCGTGCGGGAAAAATCACTGGCCATAATAATACCGGTCCCCCTCTGTAATCTACATACAGTATACCCTTTTTATAACTCTTTGTAAAGTTTTTTCTGCGCGGGAAATCACATTTTTTAGCAGAAAAGGCCCCATCCTGTCGGATAGGGCCCGAACCGGTAAAAAAAGCGGCGGCTGCGCGAAGGATTTCCGGAACCGCGCCAAGGAAAAAGCGGCAGCCTGCGGGACATGGGGGGCGGGCAAAGCAAATCCTGTGCAATAATTTTGAACAGACGTAAGACCTGGGTTTGAAAATTAGAAATATGACCGGCAACGCGGAGTTTTGATGCCGGGAAAAGACGATTTTTTACAGGAATACAGGATGTATTTCAAGAAAAATCACCGCAGGTATGGCAGGAAAAACCCCACGGATAGGGTGTGCCGGCATAGTTCAAACAGACACTAACACGTTTTGCGGAAATGCCTGCCGGCATGTCTCCCCCTGGAACGCTGCAAAACCGCTCCTTAGGCACTCCGACTGCCGGCTGCCGCGCCCCGGCCGCTCAAAAGGATCCGGTACAGACGGTCAACAAAGGGCAGCACCACCAGCAACAGCAGATACTGCACTGGCAGGTAGGTCAGCTGAACGGGCAGACGGGCTATTAAAGTGACCCAAATGCCCTTTCCAAACAAGATAGAAGTCCATAAGGTATTCATAAAGATATTGCAGACCAATGTAATCAGGATACGCGCAGCCAGGACTCGGAGCAGGAACCCCCATCTGCGCTCCCCCTTTCCGGGGAGCGTTGTGCCTGGGCGATAAAGACATACCCCCCAGATGATGCCGGCGACCATTGCTGTCAGGGTGTATCCGGGAAAATAGGTGTTGAGGCCGCTGCCCGGATTCAGCAAAAACCCTAGGGTATCGGTGCAGAACCCCATCAGCATACAGACCACCGGGCCGAACAACATGCCAATCGAGGCGTTCGTCAAGAAACCAACGCCAATGCGCATGCCAGGCAGATCGATGCGCAGCTTGAGCAGATCCAACGTAATGTTCATAGAGATAAACATCGCGGTCAGCACGAGGCAGCGCAGACTCCTCAGCTCGTGAAACGAACGGACAAACACATTTTTCTTTTCGGGCATAAAAAAGCCACCTCCATAAAAAGATGTTGCACTCATTTTAAGGAAGCGGAAAACTTTATTAAAACGGGTGCAGCGGGATGCGGCCGCCGCACCGCAAGGATCACAGGGATCCCTTTCGTCTGCCGGACAACTCCCCGTTCCGGCAGCACTTCACGCGCGGAAGCCTACTCTGCATGAGCTGCCTAAGTATACCTGTTTTTCCATATGCTGTCAACTATTTTTACCCAACACGGCTGCAGCTGCACCTGCCCAGAGCAGAAGCCGCGGTGAAAACCGGAAACGAATGGAACAGTATTTCCTGGAAAAGGGTACTTTTTTCGGGAATTGGGGTTGAAATTTTTGTTGCGGCACTTTATAATGATAAAGTATACCGTAAAAAAACCGCTCAAAAAGTGAGGGACAAGCGAATGTATAAAATTCTCAGAAAAAAGGTGCTGAACAGCAATACCACCCTGATGGTGGTAGATGCTCCGCATGTTGCGCGCAAATGCAGGCCCGGTCAGTTCATCATCCTTCGTGTGGATGCAGAGGGCGAGCGGATCCCGCTCACCATTGCCGACTATGACCGCAAAACCGGTGAAATTACCATCATCTTTCAAGCCGCGGGCGCGTCGACCCAGCAGCTCAGCGAACTGCCTGAAGGCGGCGTGATCCATGACTTTGTCGGCCCGCTGGGGCAGCCCAGCGAGCTGGAGGGTCTCAAAAAAGTCGCTGTTGTCGGCGGCGGCCTAGGCTGCGCCATCGCCTATCCGCAGGCCAAGGCGCTGTACGAAATGGGCGCAGAGGTCGACCTGATAGCCGGCTTCCGATCCCAGGATCTGCTGATCCTAGAGGATGAAATGCGTGCGGCCAGCACCCGTCTGCACGTCGTTACCGACGATGGTTCAAATGGCCGCAAGGCGCTGGTTACCCAGGTCCTGAAAGAGCTGATTGACGCGGGGAATTCGTATGACGCGGTTATCGCCATCGGTCCGATGATCATGATGAAATTCGTTTGTGAAACCACCCGCCCCTATGGGATTAAGACCATCGTTTCCATGAATGCTACCATGGTGGACGGTACTGGCATGTGCGGCTGCTGCCGGCTGACCGTTGGCGGCGAGACCAAATTCGCCTGTGTCGACGGTCCGGATTTTGACGGTCACCTGATCGATTTTGACGAATCGATGCGCCGCTCTGCAATGTATAAGGCCCAGGAGCGAGCTGCGATGGCGCATCACGAATGCAACTTACATAAAATGGAGGTTAAGTAAGATGGCGAACATGAGAGCCGATAAGGTCGCGATGCCCGAACAGGCGCCCGACGTACGCAACCAAAATTTTGAAGAGGTCGCGCTGGGCTATACCCCTGAAATGGCCATGGAAGAAGCGGCCCGCTGTCTGAACTGCAAAAACCGGCCCTGCGTACAGGGCTGTCCGGTTGCCGTGCAGATCCCTGACTTCATCGCGCTGGTCGCGGAGGGTAAATTTGCCGAAGCGGCGGACAAGATAAAGGAAACTTCGGCGCTGCCGGCAGTCTGCGGACGCGTCTGCCCCCAGGAAAGCCAGTGTGAAAAATACTGTGTACGCGGCGTCAAGGGCGAACCGGTCGCCATCGGCCGCCTGGAGCGCTTCGCCGCCGATTGGGCGCGTACGCACGCCGGGAACACACCGGTCAAAATCGAGAAAAATGGGCGCCGGTGCGCCGTTGTCGGCGCCGGTCCCGCCGGCCTGACCTGTGCAGGCGATTTGGCGCGCATGGGTTACGAGGTGACCGTATTTGAGGTCCTGCACACGGCGGGCGGCGTATTGATGTACGGTATTCCCGAATTCCGCCTGCCCAAGGCGATCGTCCAAAGCGAAATCGACGCGCTGAAGGATATGGGCGTTACGTTTGTGCTGAACTTTGTCGTTGGGCGTTCCGAAACCATCGACGACCTGTTTGCCGACGGCTACGGGGCCGTCTTTGTCGGCTCGGGCGCAGGATTGCCCACCTTTATGCATGTGCCCGGCGAAAACTACAACGGCGTCTATTCCGCAAATGAATATCTGACCCGCGTCAATCTGATGAAAGCCTATCAGGAAGAATCCCACACACCGATTATGCGGGCAAAACGTGTTGCAGTCGTCGGCGGCGGCAACGTCGCAATGGACGCTGCCCGCTGCGCCAAACGCATGGGGGCCGAAGAGGTCTATATCGTTTATCGCCGCGGCGAGGCCGAACTCCCCGCACGTTTGGAAGAGATCCATCATGCGAAAGAGGAGGGCGTCATCTTTAAATTCCTGACTGCTCCGGTTGAGGTGCTCGGCGACCCGGATACCTATCTTGTGAAAGGCATGATCTGCCAGCAGATGGAGCTGGGCGAACCGGACGCCTCCGGACGCCGCCGCCCTGTGCCGGTCGAAGGCAGCGAATTTACGCTGGACCTGGACGCGGTTATTGTCGCTATCGGTACCAGTCCCAACCCGCTCATCCGCTCCACAACCCCAGGGCTGGACACCAACCGCCGCGGATGCATCGTTGCAGATGAGGCAACCGGCATCACCTCCAAGGACGGCGTATTCGCAGGCGGCGACGCGGTCACCGGCGCTGCAACCGTAATCCTCGCGATGGGCGCCGGCAAACGTGCGGCCGCCGCGATGGATGAATACATTCGAAATAAAAACTGATCAAAAAGCCGCGCCCTGTCTTCCCGACAAGGCGCGGCTTCAAATCATCAAAAACCTGCGGTTTCCGGCAATTCAGGCTCCATCCGGCACGCCGCTTCAGTGCATGCGCCGTTCAGGCAGAGCTGCCCGACCCGGATCCCGGATTTTGGCCGCGGCAAAGCAAGCAAAGGAAACACGCGGCGCAAAACCGGTGTTTACAGCCCTGCGCATCGGACAGGGCAAAACGGCAGCCCGGTTCAGTTGACCGCCGCAAGCGCAGCTACCTTACTGTTCGCATCCCAGCTGACTTCCAAACCAAGCAGCCCGGCCAGGTCGCGCAGACGGTAATAATGGTTCTGCTCAATGACGTAAGTGGACGGCGTTTTGGCTGTGCCGTCTACCAGCAGGGTGCTTGCCGCGCGCTCGGCGGCCGCACGTTTGGTCGGGGGCGCCCCCAACTCCCTGCCCGTGCGGACATAATTCCGGCCGACACGGACGCGGATGCTGCTGCTTTCCCCATCCCAGCCCACTGCAAACTGACGCGGGGTGCCATTCAGCACCGCGGCCAAATCCCGCAGTTTCAGGTACAGATTGCCGTGGATCGCATAGGCTGCGACATCGATCCGGCCCTGTTTGACATCCGCCGTACGCTTGTCCTGAATCAGCAGGCGGGCGGTCGCAGGCTCTGCAAACAGGACCGTACGCGAGCGGATCTCCTCCAAGGTGGGATTGATCGTCGCGACCGGATCCATACCGCCGCTATTTTTCAAATAGCTATATTCGGTCTCAGTCATATGTAGCGTTAGCGTATTCAGCGCACGCTTCAGCCCATCCGGGGTCATCTCCTCCCCGTTGACCTGCCGCACCTGCCGGCCCGCGGCCGTACCGTCGATATAGGTCAGCGCAGTGACCATCTCGTTGCCCTCTTTGGTGAGATAACGCACCTCATTCCCATTCATCACCTCGTGCCCATCAACCAGATACGCCCGCCCCAAGCCGGTATACAGACGGGTGGACGGAGAAACATCGGCGCCAAAGTTGCTGACTGCCTCCGGAATATTCAGCCGGATCAATCCGTCGTCATATGTATACAGCACCTGATGTACCCTGCCGTCGCTGGGGACGCCGTAAGCGCAGTAGAGCTCGGGAACATCGTCATTATCAAAATCGATCAGCCGCGCGCAGGCCAAACCGAGATACATACCCTCATTCGGCGTACCGCGCTCAGCCACACGGGTACTGCCGTATCGCCCGGCGAGGTCATCGATCACGCCCTGATATGCGGCCGCCGATTCCGGCGTAAGAACGGCGTAAGCAGAAGCAGTGCACAGCGTTATCATGCCGGCCGCCGCCGCACAGACCATCGACCGGAAAATTGTCTTCCATTTCATGAGGTATCCCTCCCTAATTATGTATGTCATGTTCATTTTATCACGATCATTTGACAAAAACAATAGAAAGCGCAGATAAAATCCAATTTTCGGATATTTCCCGAATGGTCTTCGACAAAAACCGGCAAAAACCGGCAGCATTCAACAGCGCATCCCCGGATCCGCCGCCGGGGCAAATGATGCCGTTTTTTTCCGCTTGAGAGATTTCTTGCCGATAAGACGGATGTAACGCCGTTTCAGGGACTTCCGCTGGATGCAAGGTCCGCATAGCGATGCCCCACAGTTCCTTTTAACGACAATTCCACTGCATATCAGCATGCATTTATCCCTTTTACAGCGCCGGTATACGTTTGTTTCAATCGCTTTTCGTAAAATTACCGGCAGTTCCAGCCAGCGGCGCTTTTTCAAAGGGACACCGGACCAGATTGATTGACACTGCCCTTTGAATCGGTTATACTGAAGGAAACACCGGCGCTGTAGCCCGGGATTTGAGTCAGGAGGGCAGCCGCATGCTGTATTGGACCCTCGCTTCTCTTTTCGCTTTTTTTGTAAAAGGTCTGTGCGGATTTGCGAACACATTGGTTTTTACAACGGTCTTGAGCTTTGGCGTTCATAATATCTATATTTCACCGGTCGAGCTGCTGTTGGGCTACCCGACCAATGGGATTCTAGCCTGGCGGGAGCGGCGGTCGATTCGCTGGAAAATTTGGCTGCCGCTGTCGGGATTGGTGGTGCTCGGCAGCGTCCCCGGAATCCTGTTTCTGAAGCACGCAGATACCGGGATTGTAAAAATGATTTTTGGCGCGGCAATCATTGTGATCAGCCTGGAAATGCTGCTGCGGGAATTCGCCCCGCGAAAGGCAGCGCCATCTAGGGCCGTTCTTGCGGTTATCGGCATCCTATCCGGGCTCCTTTGCGGGCTGTACGGAGTGGGTGCGCTGCTGGGCGCTTATCTGAGCCGGATCACCGACAGCAGCAGTGCCTTTAAGGCCAATATCTGTATGGTATTTTTAGTAGAAAACACCCTTCGCGCAATCCTGTATACCGTATGGGGAATGATCAGCTGGGACGTTGTCCGGCAAACCGCACTGTTGGTTCCGTTCATGCTGGCCGGTCTGGCGCTGGGGATGCGCAGCGCTGCGGTACTGGACGAACGCCTGGTGAAACGCTGCGTGATTGTGATGCTGCTGCTCTCCGGCACTGCCCTGATCGCCGCCGCCCGCGTGTAAATTGCCGGTTCTGTTTGCAGGAGGGGCCAGTAAGTAGGAAGTCCGCAATTTTGTACGAATCTGCATGATCCCCCCTGTTTTGATGCAAAGGGGAAACCTTTTCTGAAGCAGGAGAAACGAATCAAAGAGGAGACGAACCGTTATGATGGGAACGGTCACCCTGACCGGCGCAGGGCCTGGCGGCAGTGAACTATTGACACAGGCAGGCGCGGAAGCACTGCGGACAGCCGGCGCGGTGCTCTATGACCGGTTGGTCAGCGCTGAAATCCTGGCGCTGATCCCGGATTGTGCCGTCCGGATCTGTACGGACGGGGACCGCGGCCGGTATCCAATGCCGCGGGAGGAGATCCATGCGCTTCTGCTTCGCTTTGCACAGCAGGGAAAAACTGTCGTCCGCCTCAGGGCTGGGGACAGCTTTCTGTTGGAACACGACAGCGAAACGGGCGCGTTTTTGCGGGCGCATGGCGTCCCGTTCCGCTTGATCCCATCCGTATCAGGCGTGCTGGCATGCCCCGCGCTCGCAGGCATTCCGCTCATGCACCGCCGTCTCAGTACATCGATGCATATCCTTACGGCACATCCTCAAAGTAAGGAAGCGCCGCTTGACTATAAGTCCCTTGTACGGTTGGGCGGTACACTGGTCTTTCTGCTGGAGGGAGGCGGCTTGCCTGCGGTGTGCGCCGGGCTGCTGGCTGCTGGCATGTCGCCGGATACCCCGGCAGCACTGTTGGGAGACGGGGCACAGACTTCCCTGCACAAAAGCGCGACCGTATCTACGCTGCCCGCCCTGCTCCCCCAAACGGGGCTGAACGGTTCTGCAGTGGCGGTAATCGGCGCAGTATGCGCGCTGCGCAATCCGTCCGGCGGGTCCGCTCCGCTGCCGCTGCATGACCGTACATTCGTCGTCACCCGCCCCAGGGAGCGGGCAGAGGCGCTGTCCAGCCGCCTGCAGGCGCTTGGCGCGGCAGTATTGGCGCGTCCCTGCATTCAAACTGTACTCCGCGCCGACTTGCGCCCGCTGGCGCAGGCGGTTGCTGTCCCGCATGACTGGACCGTTTTTACCAGCCCGGCCGGCGTGCACCTAGCTGTGCAGGCACTGCGTAACATTGGGCGCGACCTGCGGGCCGTATATGGGAGCCGGCTGGCCGCCGTCGGACCGGCCACAGCAGAGGCCCTGGCCGCCTACGGTTTGACCGCCGACCTGGTGCCCGACTGCTTTGACGGCGAACATCTGGCGGAAGCCCTTGCGGCGTCCTCCCCCGGACAGACGGTGCTCCTCCTGCGCGGCTCGGGCGGCAGCGAAGCGCTGGTATCCAGGCTCTTGGCCGCTGGTATGCCGGTGCAGGCCCCCCCAATCTATGATACCGTATGTATCCAGGCCGCGGATCCGCTTTTGCAGGCACAGCTGCACGCGGGCGCCATTGACGCCGCAATTTTTGCAAGCGCCTCTGCCGTACGCGGGTTTGCAGCCGCAGCCGCAGGCTGCAGCCTATCCGGTCTGCCCGCAGTCTGCATCGGCCCACGGACCGCACGGGAAGCCACGGCGTACGGCATGCAGGCTATGACCGCAGAAAACGCGTCCACCGACGCGCTGATCCACTGTATTTTGGAGGTTTTTTCTGATGTTTAATGCAACAATCCGTCCTCGCCGCCTGCGTGCCGGCGATACGCTGCGCCGCATGGTGCGCGAGACCCGGGTTTCGCCGGACAGCTTGGTCTATCCGGTATTCATCGCAGAGGGCGCGCATATTTACCAAGAGATCCCGTCGCTGCCCGGGCAGTTTCACTATTCGCCGGATGAGCTGCCGCGCTTAGTCGAACGGCTGCAGCAGCACGGCGTCTCCCGGGTGCTGTTATTCGGCCTGCCGGCACAAAAGGATCCCCTGGGCTCTTCCGCGTGGGATGAAAACGGTGTGGTACAGCAGGGCATCCGCCGCCTGCGCGAGCTGCTGCCCGACCTCTATATCATCACTGATGTGTGCATGTGTGAATATACTTCCCACGGCCACTGCGGGGTACTGTGCGGAAATGAAGTCGACAACGACCGTACGCTGGAACGCCTTGCAGCGATTGCATGCAGCCATGCGCGGGCGGGCGCGGACATGGTCGCCCCCAGCGACATGATGGATGGACGGGTAGCCGCCATCCGGGACGCACTCGACCGCAGCGGGTTTCAGAGCCTCCCGATCATGGCCTATTCGGCTAAATTCGCCTCCTCATTCTACGGCCCCTTCCGTGAAGCCGCGGGGTCTGCGCCCGCGTTCGGCGACCGGCGGTCCTATCAAATGGATTGGCACAACGCCCGCGAGGCAATGCGCGAGTGCGCGCTCGATATTGGGGAAGGCGCCGATATCATTATGGTCAAGCCCGCGCTGGCCTACCTGGATTTGATCCACGAAGCCCGCGCGCGCTTCGACCTCCCGCTGGCAGCCTACGCTGTCTCCGGTGAATATGCCATGACCAAGGCGGCGGCGGCAGCCGGGCTGATCGACGAGTACGGCGTAATGTGTGAATCCGCAATCGCAGTCTTTCGCGCGGGGGCCGATATCCTGATCACTTATTACGCCTGCGAGTTAGCGGACGCAATGCGCGCCGGCGTGATCGGGTAGAGGATAGGACACAAACGCGCCGCCAGCCCTGCAGCAGCGGGCCAGCGGCGCGAAATATCTGCCCAACGTCGTTCTCTCCCTAAAACCATGTGTAAAATACATCATGCAGAGAGATTGTCAGGTCGGCAAAGAGGGAACAGTGAAATTCCGTTACCAGTTCCTCTTTTTCCGCATCGGTTATCGACTCAAGAAAATAGTCGGGGTACAGGCTGTACAGGTTGTCCAGCAGAAACTTGCCGCCATGGAGCAGATACACCTCAATCGACTGGATCCGGGGATCTACAATCCAATATTCCCTAACGCCTGCCGATTCGTAGATATCTTTCTTCCGCCCGCGGTCATAGCGGGCCGTGCCAGGGGAAAGCACCTCGACGACCAGCTCGGGCACGCCGTAAACGCCGTCCTCCCGAATCAGTTCCCTCCGGCATACAATCATCCCGTCCGGAACAAACCGGTTTTTTTCGGTTAGGCAAAGGGCGGTTCCATCGCCGAAAGGGATGCATCCCTTCCCTAATAAAAAATTCGAAAAAATGCGATAAATATTACCGGCCACCATATTATGAATAACTGCTGGACGCGGGGACAATAGAACGAGCTGCCCGTCGATCAATTCGTTCCAATCATCCCCCTGATTTGCCGGATGGTGCGTGGCTGCCATGGTGGATCGCCTCCGTTTCTTTTGGCTGCAGCACATATAATCCTACATTATAGCATACCGCAGAACGGGAAGGATGTCAAGCCCAGGCGCCGTCCGTCCCTTTTGGGAAAAGGGTTGCCGGGGTATCGCCTTGGCAGTTTCTATAAAGCCAGGTTGACGCCATCATATGCTGTGCGCTGTAATCAGCCTGGCAAATCGGAATTTGTTAGGGACGCTATGCATGGTAAGGGGTGACAATTTGCATCTAATATTTGGGTTTAGCTTTGGAAGAGAGGTGTGGGAATATGAATTTTACTGTCCTCGCAGGAATTGGAATTTTACTTGTTTTAACGATAAATAGTAAAAGAATATATATTGTGGCAGGGGCTCTACAAGCGGTTCATATAATATAGTATGCGGGGAACCGGCAGCACAAAATGCTGCTGTTGCAACTGCAAAAGCTCCCAGAACCAGATGGTTCTGGGAGCTTTTCATAACCTTTTTGGCAATGCAGAGTATTCAAAGCTGGCGTTTGGGTCTGTGTGCTGGAATAGGAGGTCCGTCCCGTGCCAAAAACGATAGCGCACTTCCGCACAAAGGCTCTCATGGATCGTGCGCTCCATGCGGCCTTCTACCGGTGCACGGAGGGCCTGTCTCCGCTCGTGCAGCAGTTCCGCTTCCAGACGGTATTTCCCCTGACGGATCACCGCTCCTGATTTGGACCACACCTCAATTTTAGCGCCCCGATAGGTTGCCAGGCGGTACTCCCGGTCGCGGGTAAAGACAGAGCAGATACATCCGGTGAAATGCCCCACAGGCAGAGGAATTGCTGCAACCGCGAGCATCAGGCTGCCTCGCTCCGGCCCGTCCCACAGACACTGGGTCCAGAGGTACTCGCTGGGGAAGGAGCAGCCCCGGTCTGTCTCAACGTACCCGATTCCATCCGTGAAATCCAGATGCTCGCCGTTCAATTCCAGCACGCCTTCCAGGGAGTGTCCCATGCTGATAACGCCGTGGGAACACTGCATTCCTGCAAAAAATCGGAACGGCCCCATGATGTCGGACCGAAGGACGGTAAAGGGACCATAGCGCAGTGTACCCTGGAGGGAAAGATCCCCCTGCCGGATATGGAGAGTAATTCCCTGCCTGCCAAAACTGGACTGCCCAACTTGAATGTGAAGCGGCTGCCGTGAGACCTGCAGTTGCGCCTCGGAGTACTCCAGCCACCATGACTGATCCTTTGAAACAACCTGGAGAGAAGTGGTGCAGCGTCCACCGCCGTCAATATGGAACGCAGGAATCAGCGCAAGGACCTGTCCGCGAGGGTTCTGATGCTTCCAATACCACCCCTCAAAATATGGGCCTGTCCCACTCGTACCAAAGTTCATTGTTATCACCCCAGATTCAGTTTTCCCTGAATTGGGAATTTTATTGGGACTCGTTCTTTGCCTGTTCCATACCCCGACGCCTCCTGACCCTTTTTATGAAAAATCACCCGCATGTTTACGTATTCTTATCTGTTACCGGCATTTTCTCCTGACCATCCACACATACTGGATGTATGGAGTCGATTATTCTGCATTCAGATATGAACAACGTCTATGCCAGCGTGGAAATGCTGTACGATACGACGCTGCGGGACAAACCTATCGCTGTGGCGGGTGAC
>CANPPM010000054.1 GCA_947575935.1 uncultured Butyricicoccus sp.
TCATATTTTACAGAATAGAGGATGCTGCAGCTATGGAACCTACAAAATTTGATTTAAAATATGCTTCCGTGCGCCGCACGATCATTGAACAACGCTTTTCAAATCTGAACGACCGTCAGCGTGAGGCAGTCTATCAGACAGAGGGACCGCTTCTGGTGCTCGCAGGGGCGGGCAGCGGCAAGACCACTGTACTGATCAACAGAATCATTCATCTGCTTCGCTTTGGCCGAGGATATGACAGCAGCTTTGCTCCGGCCAATACGGATAAAGAGGATCTTGCATTTTTAACCAGCTACTTACTCTCACCGAATCCTGAAAACCAGGCGCATGCAGAACGACTGTGTGCAGTCGATCCACCCAAACCGTGGGAGGTCATTGCAATCACATTTACAAACAAAGCTGCAAAGGAACTGCAGGAACGGTTGGTACGCGCGCTCGGTGAACAGGATGCCTCCGGTGTTTGGGCATATACCTTTCATGCTGCCTGCCTGCGGATCCTGCGTAGCAATATTGAACAATTGGGTTATGAAAAAGCATTTGCCATCTATGATGATGATGATAAAAAGCGCACTGTCCGTGAGGCCATGAAACGACTGGATCTTGATGAAAAAGTGTTTGATCCTCGGGCTGTGATGGGAATGATTTCGCAGGCCAAAGATAATTTGATTCTTCCAGACGTCTTTGCAGAACAAGCACAGGATTACTATAAGAGCCGGGTTGCCGAGGTCTACACACTGTACGAAAAGCTGATGAAAAATGCGAATGCGCTAGATTTTGACGATATCATCTTGAAAACCGTCCTGCTGCTGCAGAATTATGAAGAAGTACGGGCGTATTATCAGCGTAAGTTCCGTTATGTCCTGGTGGATGAGTATCAGGATACCAACCATGCGCAGTATGTACTGTGTGCATTGCTTGCGGGCGGGTATCAGAATATCTGCGTCGTAGGGGATGACGATCAATCGATTTATAAATTCCGCGGCGCAACGATTACCAATATTTTGGAGTTTGAGCAGCAATATCCTGGTGCAAAAACGGTTCGTCTAGAACAAAATTACCGTTCAACAGGCAACATTTTGAACGCTGCCAACGCTCTGATTAGCAACAATCAACGCCGCAAAGGAAAAGTTCTGTGGACAGAACATGGCGAGGGGGCAAAGGTGGTTGTTCACTGCGCAGGCACGCAGGAAGAGGAGGCATCATTTATTGCGGAAACAATCCTGGAAGGCGTTGAACAAGGGAAGCGCTGGGGGGACTTTGCAATTTTATACCGAAACAATGTGCTTTCGAACAGTGTAGAGGGGGCGTTTCGGCGCAGCGCAGTTCCATATCGCATGTATAAGGGCCGAGACTTTTTCAGCCGTGCTGAAATCCGCGATATGTTTGCCTATCTTTGGGTCGTTGAAAATCCAGCAGACGAGCTCCGCCTGCGCCGTATTATCAATGTTCCACCACGCAAAATCGGCGACCGTTCGGTCGCTTTGGCCGCTGAGGAGGCTGCGCGGACCGGACAGATTTTGTTTGATGTGGTTTGCCATGCCCGAGAGGTTCCCACACTGTCGCGCGGCGCGTCCGCTATGGTCAAATTTGGTGAGATGATCGAAAGCTTGCGGGATATGCGTGAACAACTGTCTCTTTCTGCGTTATATGAGGAGATTCTTGAACGTTCAGGTTATCGTGCTGCATGGCAGGAAAAGGATGACGAAGAATCGCGCTCGCGCATTGAAAATATTATGGAGCTGAAATCGAACATCGCTGAATATGAGGCACACGCCGAAGAGCCTTCGCTTGCAGGCTTCCTAGAGGAAATGGCGTTGTTTACCGACGCTGATCATACAGATGAGAACGAAGACGCGGTACTGATGATGACCATGCATTCGGCAAAGGGTTTGGAGTTTCCAACCGTTTTCCTATGCGGGATGGAGGATGGACTGTTCCCAAGTTTTCGTGCAGAAGAAAACGAGGAGGATATGGAAGAGGAGCGCCGGCTGTGCTATGTGGCTGTCACCCGTGCACGTGAAACACTGTATCTTACGTGCGCCGAACAGCGCATGCTCTATGGCCGTACCCAGCATGCCCGTCCATCGCGTTTTATGGACGAGCTTCCCAGGGAACTGATCAGCTCCAATCTGGATCCTGCTCCGCGTACCATCCGGACAGATGTACCGGGTACGGCAACTTCTCGCGTATCCTATGCAGCGGCACGTCGTGTTGGCGTCGCACCGCAAGGCGCGGCTGAAACTCCCAGTTTTTCACCAGGAGAGCGGGTGAAGCACCGCGTTTTTGGCGAGGGAATGGTTGTTTCCATCAAGCCGATGGGCGGAGATGCGCTGATTGAGATTGCATTTGACGCCAAGGGTACCAAACGTTTGATGGCTAAGCAGGCAGGGCAGTTTATGGAAAAGCTTTAAAGTGGAGAATTTATGGGGATACTTTCGAAAGGATGGGGGAATACTTGCGGATTTTACATACGGGGGATCTGCATTTAGGCGCTTCATTGGGCAGATTTTCTCTGTTGGAAGAACAGGAAAAAATGACAGCCGGTCTGCTCTCACTGGCAGAACAGCAGCAAATCGATGCCGTGGTACTGTCTGGTGATATTTTCGACCAGGCGGCTCCTTCCGCTGAAGCAATGGACCTGTATGACCGGTTTTTGACTGCGCTTTGCAGAAAGTGTCCCGTCTACATGATTGCAGGCAATCATGATGATGCAGCACAACTGGCGTCTCTGGCGAAACTGCTGCGCAGTTCCAGGCTTTATGTACAGGGACAGCTGTACGAGAGACCGCAGCCAGTCCGACAAGACAATGTGGAATTTTGGCAAATTCCATATTGTCAAAAAGAGCAAGTACGCTGTTTATATCCGGGGGAGAAGATCTGCAGCACAAATGATGCTATGCGCGCTTTGATGGCGGATGTGAGAACGCGCAGAGATCCGCACGCCGTATGTATTGTCGCGGCACACTGCCTAGTTTCTGGCGCTGTGCCTTGCGGAAGCGATACCACAGCGTTATTGGAAACAGCGGATCCAATTGATCTGTCCGTGTTTGATGGATTGGATTATGTCGCATTGGGTCACCTGCATCAAGCGCAGCAGCCTGCTAAAAATATCCGTTATGCAGGCGCTCCCTATCCCTACAGCTTTTCCGAGCGCGAGAAATCGGTATCGATTTTTGATACAGAACGTGCGGAAATCACAGCGGTTCCCATAAACTTCGGGCGAGAACTGCGCGTATTACGCAGCACTTACGAAGATTTGTGGAAACAACCCCAGAGTGAGGCATATTTGCAAATCGAACTAACTGACCACAGTGCCGGACTGGAAACCTTGAATGCGCTATGTTCGCGTTACCCGCGGCTGATAACACTGCGAGGACAGCATGGGGATACGGTTTCACCAGGGATGCTTCCTTCCGGCCCATCTGAACTGCTGAACCGGTTTTGTGAAGAGATCGGCGATAAACCAGCAGAACAGGAGCATGCAACACTTCTGCTTGCACTTCTGCAGGAGATTCAAGAAGGGGGAAGCGTATGGTAAGACCAATTGCATTGACTTTGCAGGCGTTTGGGCCCTACGCTGGACGGCAGAAGATCGACTTTGCGGCGCTGGACCGTGCAGGTCTATTCCTGATTTACGGTGAAACCGGCTCAGGAAAGACCCTTCTCTTGGATGCAATGACATATGCGCTTTATGGTGATGTATCCAGCGATACACAAGGTACACTGGATGCAGTACGCTGTCAATCCGCAACGAAGGACACGCCAACTGAAATTCTGTTTGAATGCGAAAGTAGCGGGCAAAAATACCGCTTCCTCAGGCGCCTGTGGATAAAAGGGGAATCTGAGCCTGCGTTCGAACAAAATATTTATTTTGAAAATACACAGAAGGAATTTGAACCGTTTTTCAAAGCGCCAAATGCTGCGCAGGTACGAGAAAAAACGATTCAGCTGATTGGATTAAATTCTTATCAATTTCGTCAAATCATGATCCTGCCGCAGGGACAGTTTGAACGGCTGTTATCTGCCTCTGCAGAGGAAACAGAATCATTGTTGACCACCCTATTCCATGCCGGGCAATGGAAGGAAGCGTCCAAACGGCTATCTGGAATGTTTCGGGCTGAGGGGCAAGAATTGGAAGAATTGCGGCAGGAAAAGGCCGCTCTATGCCAAACGTTTGGCTGTAATCAGGCGTGCGAATTGCCGCTCCGAAAGAAACGCCTGCAAGACCGTGCTAACAGGATTAAGGCAGAATACGATATCATGATGCAAACTGTGGCACAATCGTCATATGAGATAGAGGAGGCGACAGCAGTAGACGCTGCTTTTACACGTCTGAAAGCAGCTGAACAAACGCTCCGACAACTGAAAACACAGGAAGAAGAGCAACAGCAGCGACGGGAAAGGCTGCGCCTTCGGGCGCTTGTCGATCCGTTTAACCGATGGCGTAAAGCAGTTCGCGATGCACGGCTTTGCAAAGAAAATGTTCAATTCTCACGTTTGGCAGAAGCAAGCTGTATTCAGGAGCGAAAAATGCTTGATGCGGAAGAACGTCAGGCCCAGGATCAGCATGCACTACTGCAGCAAAAGGCACAGCATAAGCCAAGGCTTGAGGCTGAGCTCAAGCGCTTTGAACAGCGCAGATCATTGCAGAAAGAAGTGGACTCGATTCGGGGGCAATTATTCCAAAAACAAGCAGATCGTACCCGATGTGATCAAAGATATCGCAGCTGTTTGGAGCAAAGCAGCCGCGCCGCTGTGTTGCATCTGCAGCAATTAAGCTGTGAACTGGCGGGGGCACTGCAGGAGGGCATGCCCTGTCCGGTATGCGGCAACACACATCATCCATCCCCGGTACAGGCAGTGGATGGAGAAATCACTCGTGAACGTCTGCAGCAGCTTAATGAACGTCTGCGGCAGGCAGAAATTGCGCTGACGCGCTCAACTATGGCTTGTGAAGGGCTGGAGGAACAGCTGCGTTTAGCCGTCGAGCGTTTGGAGAAAGCCGGAGGGTATGACCCAGAGGCACATACTTTGGTACAGAATCAGGGCAAAGCAGCGACAGCTGCAGTCCACAAACTGGAAATGCTGGAAAAACGCCTTTCTGAGTTTTCACAGCGTCGCAGTGAGCTTGAACTGAAGGAAAAAACGATCAAAATCTCTTTATACAATGGAGAAACACGGCTGGCGCGTATGGAAGCGGCCGAAGAATCCTTACGTCACGAGCTTGACCGGCTGGACCCGGACGGCAGTGCGCGGGCGCGTCTGTATGAGGAAAAGCCCACGCCTGCCTTGTTTGCCAAGCTGGAGCAGGAATTGCAAAGTTATGATGAACAATTATTTGCATCCTATGAAACGGTGCGGATGGAACGTGAGCGATTGGCCGGAAAGACAAAACCAGAGCTTGCGAGGCTTCAAATCGAAATTGAGCGGCTGCAGTCACGCAGCCAGCAGCTTCACAGCGCCTTAGAGGCCACGCAGGAGCAGCTGAAATGCATCGACGATGCCGAAGAACGGATTTTATCCATACAGGAGAGATTGGACACCCGATCAGATGCTTGTGAAAGATTGGCGTCCTTTGCGCGTCTGATCGACGGAGATCAAGGCATCAGTCTGCAGCATTATGCGCTGGGGGTGATGTTGTCAGCAGTCATTTCAGAGGCCAACCGCCTGCTCGGACGGATGCACGGCGGGCGTTACCAGCTCTGTCGAAAAGCAGAAATACGAAACGGAACCTACAGGGCCGGACTTGATCTTGAAATATTGGACCGGCAGTCTGGCGAAAAGCAAAGTGCAGCCACATTATCCGGCAGTGAAAAATTTTTTGCAGCACTCTCACTATCTCTCGGTTTGTCCACGATAACACGGATGCAGGCTGGGGGAGAGGCGCCCGGTGCAATCTTTATCGATGAGGGCTTTGAAACATTAGATGAGCAGTCCCTTCAAGATGCGGTAAACACGCTTTTTGAAATCCTTCCAGCGCACGGGATGATTGGTATAATTTCTCATATTGGACTGTTGCGAAAATCAATTGAATCAGGAATCGAGGTCATAAAAACACCGGAAGGCAGCAAACTTAAAATGTTATGATCATGAGACCCCGAAAATGGCGGCACTGGCAGCGCAGAGATTCTCGCGGCCGGCGCCGCTGTGTTTGTTTGAACAGAATTTGTGCAATCTGTGCCTTCTGGCAGTTGGCGCAGGCGCTTTGCCCTTTCTTCTGTTCAGCTCTTCTTTCCTCCTGCAAAATTAGTTTTAAGGCTCCCTGATGCGGTCAAAAACGCGTTCAACATGGATACATTTTCTGGTTACGGGGTCGATTTCAAAAACAGCGCCGCCAAGAGCGCATTCACCTGCCGCAGGACGGAAACGCTCCGTCAGATCACCGCGGAACATGGCAATCGACTGCTGCGGTTCAACCCCCAGCACCGACCAAAGCGGTCCAGTCATTCCGATATCAGTGATGTATCCGGTTCCTGCAGGATTGACCCGCTCGTCAGCTGTTTGTACATGAGTATGCGTCCCCCAAACGGCAGCGCACCGTCCATCCAGATAAAAGCCCATAGCTAGCTTTTCCGAAGTGGCAGCCGCATGGATTTCACATACAGCGAGATCGTATTTCCCGTTTAGCGCACGCAAAATGCGGACTGCGGCTATAAATGGATTATCTGGACCGAAATCCATTTCACAACGACAAATCAGATTCATAACCAGTATCCGCTTGCCGCAGGTCTCATAAATACCAAAGCCCTCTCCCGGCAGCTGTGGCGCAAGATTGGCTGGTCTCAGAAGATAACGATTATCTTCTAGATAAGGTACGATCTGACGCTTATTCCAGACATGATTGCCTAATGTGATTACATCCGCCCCAGCGGCAAACATGCGGTCCGCCTGGTCGGGTGTAAGTCCGGTCCCTGATGCGTTTTCTCCGTTTACAATTGTGAAATCTGCATTATAATATCGTTTTAGCGGACGCAGACGTTTTTCCAGTGTACGCAGACCCGCTTCGCTGCAGATATCTCCAATGACAAACAGCTTCATCTTTTTGAACTCCCTTCTATCTCCATATTACATATCTGCATTCACTAAAATTTATTTAAAACTGACAGAACAGCAGAACAGAGGATCAAGACATATTTTTACGATGCAAGGCGATTTTCCACAGGAATCCTGAAGAATTGTAGGAAGCAATCAACAGAACTTTCGCACAAAAATACCTGGGATCAACTTTTACAGTTTTCCAGCAGAAGCCAGAGATCATTTATTATCGCTATTTTTCTTGCAATATCATCCTGTGTCAAGTGGGATACATTCTGCGCTGAAATTCCTTGCCTCTGGTTCGATCCCCATTTTGCAAACGGAACCCCGCGGCTGGCCATCGCTACTAATTTTGAAAAGGAGGGCAGAAAATGCCTGCCCTCCTAATTTTGAACCATTTTTTACAGAGAGATCTCTGTAAAAATAGCCATATCAGCCGAACAGCGGTGAAACAGACCTTTCCTCGTAAATACGCGCAATTGCTTCTGCAAGAACGGGTGCGATTGACAGCGTGCGGATCTTGGGGATCTTTTGCTCCTCCCGCAGCGCAATGGTATCCAGGATGGTCAGCTCACGAATCGGACTTTTTTCAATCAGCTCAATCGCCTGCCCAGAAAGCACACCGTGTGTTGCACAGGCGTAAATCTCGGTTGCACCGCCTTTTTCGACCAGCGCTTCAGCTGCGTGGCAGAGCGTCCCGGCCGTATCGATCAGATCATCAATAATGACAACCTTTTTTCCGCACACGTCGCCAATAATATTCATTACCTCAGAAACATTCGCTTTCGGCCGGCGTTTATCAATAATTGCAAGCGGCAGATCCAGTTTTTCAGCAAATTTCCGTGCACGATTCACCGATCCCAGATCGGGGGAAACAATTACCATATCATCGCTGCCAACACCAAACTGCTCCGCAATTGCCGGGATCAGCACAGCAGAACCATGCATATTGTCAACCGGAATGTTGAAAAAACCTTGTATCTGCGCAGCATGCAGATCCATCGTCAGCACACGGTCGGCCCCTGCGGTTGCAATCATATCCGCAACCAATTTAGCAGAAATTGGATCGCGGGCCTTGCTTTTACGATCCTGGCGAGCATAGCCGAAATACGGCATGACCGCAGTGATGCGCCCCGCAGATGCGCGGCGGCAGGAATCAATCATAATCAGCAGTTCCATCAGATGATCGTTGACCGGTTCGCTGGTCGATTGGACAAGAAACACATCCGAGCCGCGCACCGTCTCGCTGATTGAAACAGAGATTTCCCCGTCGGAAAAGGTAGAGACCTTTGCGCTGCCAAGCGGCAGCCCGAGCGTCTCTGCAATGCGCTCTGCCAATACAGGATTCGCGTTGCCGGAGAAAATCTTGATGTTGTTGCCGTGTGCGATCATTTCAATATACCCCCTGAGTGATATCGTTTTATCATTGTCAGCGTCTGTCCATGCATTTCAAAAAATCAGGTCCTTGGACAGTCTCCTACATTTATAACATTCCTTGGAATCAATTATTTTTTTCCGTGCGCAGCGCGGCGACGGTCATTCCAACCCTCATAAACGGTCTGGCGAGAGCGTGCGACTGCGAGAGCCCCGTCCGGTACGTCCTTAGTTACGGTTGTTCCGGCAGCGGTAAAGACACGGCTGCCCAAACTAACTGGTGAAACAAGATTGGTATTGCAACCGATAAAACAGTCATCCCCAATAATGGTCTGATACTTGTTGTAGCCGTCATAGTTTACGACCACGGTACCACAGCCAAAGTTGACCCGTTCACCAACCTGTGCGTCGCCGATATAGGTGAGATGGGAAACCTTGGTGCCATCTCCAATCTCGGCTTTTTTCAACTCAACAAAATCGCCAATACGGGTATGATCGCCCACTCGGCAGCCCGGGCGAACATAAGCAAAAGGTCCCACAGTTGCTTGTGCGCCGATCTCACTTTCATATATCTGTGAACTGTTGACCGTTGTACCCGCACCAATCGTAGCCTTTTCCAGAATCGTATTGGGGCCAATTACTGCATTTGCTGCGATTCTGCAGCCCTCACGAATAAGGCAGTTTGGCAAAATAACCGCCCCTGGTTCGATCAGGGCATCTGGAGAGATATAGGTGCTTTCCGGCGCAAAGATTTGTACTCCGTCTGCCATGAGTGCAAAATTGACCTTTTCCATGACACGTTTCTGTGCTTTGTACGCCAACGCCGCATCCCACACCTCAGTTGCGGGGGGAACCTCTACGCTATCGACCGGATACCCGTATCTGATCGCAGCATCTACCATCTGTTTAAAGCTCTTTGTGCCTTTTTGAAGGACCTCACGCAATGTAGCGGCAGAAAAAACCGCTGTTGAGAGCATATGATCCCCCTTACCAACTCCGGTTCGAATGATTTCGCCATCCGCATTGCGAACTGCAGCCAAACCACAGTTCGTGTGTCCTGAAAGCAAAAGGGTTACGCTGCTGCCCACCGCAGAATGGGTCATCAGCAGACGGCGGTAATCCCCCTCAGCCAACTCGGGGCAGGCAGCACAGATCAGCAGCACCACATCGGCCTCTGCAATCTGTGAAACCAGTTGCTGCAGATCCGGGGTAAAAACGGGGGCGCCGCATTCGGCCGGGAGACTTCTCCGGATCCAGTCCCCAGCAGTCCCAAATAAAATCTTGTGCGAAAAAACACCGCTGCCCGTATGATCGAGCAGAATGGTCATAACCTGATTCATCCTCATCATCCGTCCATTTCTTATGAATTGGCTACTCAGCCATCATAACTATTATACATGAAAATTTTCAAAATTGCACCAGCAAAAGTGAGAAAATTTTACGGCATCTTGCGTTCAGACTGGTAAAAGGGTATAATAGAAAAGACCGTGTCGGGAAATGACGATACGGCAGATTTCAGATTTAATGGAGAAACCCCAATGTCAACACAAAGCCTTTCTCATTTACTGCTTCCGGAGGGGGAGTTTCGAGTCATCCGCTGTGATATTGCGGATAAACTGCTTGCCTGCGGCGACGGCGACAGTGTTCTTTTTTATTTGTATATTCTGCGCCATGGTGCGGCAGCAGACGAAAATACGATAATGCGTGCACTCAATTTTACGAAAGACCGTTATGATCGGGCGTTGTTTACGCTAACCTCGTTGACGCTTGCCAGTCATCCGGAAGAAACGCAAAAGGAGAGTGCGCCACATTATACGACTTCCGAACTGCGAGGCGCACGCAACCAGGATCATCGTTTCTCTGCAGTCTGTGATGAAGCCGAGCTTCTGCTCAAAAAAACGCTGACTGAAAGTCAGCTTCGAACGCTGTTTACAGTTTACGATCATTTGGGACTTCCAGCCGAGGTTATTATGGAGTTGCTTGGCTGTCTGCGGCGCGAACTTGGAACCGTACGGCTGACCGATATCCGGCGGGAAGCCTATCGCTGGGCTGACATGGGGCTGTATACCGCAGAAGCCGCACAGGAATATCTGGCACGGCGCGAGTCTGAGCGTCCGTTGACTGCTGCAATGTTTACAGCGTTAGGGACGGAACCGCGTGAACCCAAACCTGTGGAAAAGCGTCTGATCTCGTATGCAGTCGCGCACGGTTTTCCGCCAGAATCGATGGAACTGGCTGTACAGCGTACCAAACGGACACTCAAAAAATTCAGCGCTGATTATGTGCGCCGGATTTTGGAAGCCTGGGAGCAAAAAGGAATCCATACCGTTTCGGAAATCACGGCGCTGGAACCGGAAAACGAGCAGAAAAACGCCGTATCATCCATAACGCCTACAGATGCCGCCAGACTGAGCGAGTGGGAAAAGGAATGGCTGGAAGAGGTCGCACGGCATGAACAGCATAAGGAGAGCTTCTGATGAAATACCAAAAGGATATTCTTTCCGCAGTTCTGCGGGAATTAGAGCAGCATCGTACGGCACAGGAACGAGATCTCGCCATAAAACGGCATGAGGTTTATGCGCGTGCACCGCGAGTGCGGCAGATCGATGCCACGCTGCAGTCAACAGCGGCACAGGTCATACGGGTTTCTCTAGAATCAGGGGAGGACCCATCGGCTGCGGTTGCCGCACTGCGCGAGCGTAACCTAACACTGCAGGAGGAGCGGCGGCAGCTGGTCCGCTCACTTGGCCTGCCGGATGATTATCTAACACTAAAGTACAATTGTACAATTTGTTCGGATATGGGCTACGTTGGCAGAAAACCCTGTGCGTGCTTGAAAGAACGGTATTCCCAAAAGCTAACCGAACAGCTGTCAGCCATTCTTCCAATCCATGATCAAAACTTTGAATCCTTCCGTTTTGATTATTATTCGGAAACACCGGATGCGCGTATCGGTTTATCCCCACGTGCCTGTATAAAATACAATTATGAAAAGTGTCTAAAATATGCAAATTCCTTTTCGCTCAGCGCACCGAATCTACTATTGTATGGCTCGGCAGGGCTGGGGAAAACCTTTTTATCAACCTGTATTGCCAAAAGGGTTTCCGAACGCGGCTTTTCGGTCGCCTATGATACAGCGATCAATATTCTGGCAAGCTACGAAACAGTCAAATTCGGCGGCAGTGATCCAGAGGCAGCGAAAGCGGCTATCCGCCGCTGGGAAGCATCTGACCTGCTGATTATGGACGATCTGGGGACAGAGCTGTCTACCAGCTTTACGACCTCCGCCTTTTATCAACTGCTGAACACCCGTCTCATGTCACGCCGCCCCATGATCTTGAATACAAATCTGCTGCCAGAGCGTTTTGAACAACAGTATTCAGCCGCAATTGCCTCCCGGCTGTTAGGAGAATTTACCCCTCTGCGTTTTCTTGGGGACGATATCCGTAAGCTCCGGCGGCGCGCGCAATGACTGCCTGCGCAGCTTCACATGATGCTGTGACAGCAGTCGCGCGGGACGTCGAAATTGTATCTTTCAAACAGTCGTTTTTCATGCAAATTGTCCCCCTATACAAAGCATATGCAGATTAACTCCCCTTATTTCAGCATATTTTACCAGGGTTAAAATTCCCTTTCATATTTAGTCAAAAT
>CANPPM010000055.1 GCA_947575935.1 uncultured Butyricicoccus sp.
TGTATGCCCGTAAATCAAGACTTATTTGAGATAATCAACCATTTTAGTATAGAATCTAAGTACCCATGCCCTATTTAATCTTTTTGTTCATGTCCTTTGCAAATTTGCACTGTAAGAATAGGATAAAACCGCTTGCTGGCGACCAACAAACTGTTGATATGACTCGCTTTTTTGAAGTCCTATCATTATACTCCGACCATCTCATGATAATCCGAATGTTGTCTTTTAGCGAGGGGGACAGGTTCGGATTTATCATCTGCATTGAGCATATTTTTTAGGCAAAAACAACGAGAAGAAAAGCATCTTGGTTAGAGGAACCTTCTCTCGTTGATCATTATCGGCTTTAGCCGCAAGTTGCGGCTAATTTCAGACCGTAAACAAAACCGCCCGTATTTAGCACAGCGGGCGGCTTTATCCACGGCCTGTTTTTTTGAAAAATATTCACACTTTATATTGGTTCCAGCACCACTTTGCAATATCCGCTATCAACTCCAGCGGCAGCGGCTCCCGATATGGCAGGCGTATCGTTCCCTTGCTGGTCTCATACTCCGACAGCCTGTCCCGAAACACTTCTACAGCCTCTGAACCAGGATAAAGGCCGATATGATGTTTGGACGCAGCAAATTGAAATACATTTTTCCCATCCCAAAAGGTCGGCATACTCCACGAGATCCGTTCCTGCGCATCAGGGATGGCGCCGTGGACAGCACTTCGTATTGCCTGCAAATACGGCTGCGCACGCTCATCCTGCTGCCCGATATATTCGTCAATCGTCCGGGGCTTGACGCAATAATGTCCCTGGTTCTGATTTTTGAATTCCCGTCCGCACTTGTGGCATTTCCACATAGCGATCCCTCCACTACTTCATCATTTTCTCAAAGCAGAACATTATTACCTCCGCCGAATTCCGATCTGTCGCTGGCTTCATTATACTTTATTCTTTTGAAAAAGTATAGATGGATTCCTGAAAATTTGTCGAACAGAAACAGCTTGCAACGCCAGATGGTTTCACGTCGCAAATCGATAAAAGGGAAACCGGCACAGGGGAACGTTGGTTCCCCCTATGCTGATTGAAGTAGCCTAAACAGATACAGAAATCATCCGCTGTCCGCAGGGCGCAATACACCACTTCTAAATTGCCCCCTTTCAGAGGGATGTTTTCCGGGTTTCCGTTTTTTACCCTTTTTGCCGTTTCTGCTGTTTGGGCTTTTTATCAGAATATAGTTTCCTAGCAATAACGGCGGCATGGCTCTTTATTCTGATTTCTTCCTTCTCCTCACTGTTCTTTGCGTTCCGGCAGCCCTCATTGGAGAGGTAAAACAGGAATTTAGCGAATTGCAGTAAAAAACAGTCTTTTGAAACGAAATATTATCTCACCTTTTTTTTGCGTTTTATAAACCTTAGCCGCACCTTCCGTAATCTCATCTATCAGCCTTTGAGCATCTGTTTTATTCAATGACTGAATATACGGCAAAAGCCTTGTTCCCTTAACCCATTCAACCATTGCATTTATTGATGGCATATTATGGTAGTAAACAGTTTCCCATATATCAAAATTATCCGTTAGCGATGAAAGAATATCAAAGTATTCATCGCCATTTAATGTGATATTTTGCTCATTCAACGAAGGCAAAAAACCCCATTTTTCTTCATTTACGATTTCTTTTATTATCTGGAATAGTGGCTCTTTTGTATTGATTGGCATTTGAATTGCCATAACACCACTCTCGTTAAGTCTTTCAAATAGCATAGGTAATATTTGTCTATGATTCGGCGCCCATTGCAAACAGGCATTTGAAAATATGATATCATAATTTGCACTGTCATGACAAATTTCATTAACACTCATCAGCTTAAATTCCAAATCCGGATACTCAGCCGATGCTTTTTCAATCATATTTTCAGAATTATCAATGCCCACTATATGAGCATTTGGAAAGGATTTCTTTAGCACATGGGTGCTATTGCCTGGACCACAGCCAATATCAAGAATATTTTGCGGATTGATAGCATTTATTCTTTTCACCAAGTCAATGGCTGGCTGTGTTCTTTGACTTTTGAATTTTAGATATTGTTCAGAATTCCACTCTGCCATTCTCCTTACTCCTTAAACTGAAATTTGTTGATAACCATATTATACCTAAATAATTTTTCAAAGGGAATCGTCTTTACAAAAAAATTATTTAGCCGTGCCAAACATTATTTCCTTGAATCTGTCTTTATTCTGGCCTTTTCGATGGCAAGCCATCCCGCCGACACTTCCCAGTGATTTTATCCCCTGCGAAAAACCCGGCCTGTCCCACCCAATTTCCCTTCTAAAAAATCTGCGGCGGCGATTTTGGGGAACGCCCCACGCCCATGATAAACAGTCCGTTTGCGGTCGTCCCTCCGTCCTCCTTCCCCGTTGCCTGCCGATATTTCAAATGCATCCCCATAAAAAACGCAATCTTACAAAGGTTATTAACATCCCTCAATAGCTGTGATATAATTAATTTAACACGTCCACAAGCAAAGATGGACACGTGAAATCTTTTGGGTGCTTGCATGGGGATTTATCAGAGACAAATAAAAAAGGGGGCTCTTTCCCCTTAATCTCTGGAAAAAATTCCTTGACAGGACATGATGAAAACTATTTTTCACACCGATTGTCCAAAATCTACACGTATTAAAGAACCGTAAGATAACGATATGGAAATTGGTACTGAGGATATTTTTATTGCGGCAGCTCTCGGGGGCATATGCACCTTGTGGACAATGTTTATGCCGGCGATGTGAAAAACGCAGCAGAAAGCGTTTGAGGAAAGATCCATACTTGAATTTATAAAGAGTGCGTTGAACGAAAAAGAGGATTGACGATCTCGCCATGGATCGTTTTAAAAAATACGCATTTCAAGCGACCACCGAGAGACCCTGAAGTTGTTTTCATCCTTCAAAACACGCTCATGCTAAGGAACATCAGGCTGATGAAAAGGGATCCCGACAAAAAATTGATAGGGGGATATTGAAATGGCAAACTGGACGCATTTAAGCGTTAAAAATGCAATTACAAAGATCAAGGACGAAGAGATTGTACTGCCTGTCATTCAGCGGCGTCTTGTCTGGTCGGAGGACAAGATGGAGCTTCTCTTTGATTCACTGCTCAAGGGCAACTCATTCGGCTCGATCATTTGTATAGAAGAGGAAAAGGATACAAAACCGCTGTTTGCGCACAGAGCCTTCACGCGAGACGGGAATCATGTTGCATCCCACGAGGTTAACGAGCTGTTAAAAACGCAATGGTTCATTATTGACGGGCAGCAGCGACTCCAAAGCTTTTATATTGGTCTTTCCGGAACGTTAAACGGAAAACGTCTTTATTTTGATCTTTTCAGCGATCCCGACATGGAATATGACTTCAGATTTGCCGTCAAAGAAGCCGAGTTGCCCCAAACGAACAAAGAGCGGACAGCGGCAAATACGGTCAGCATGTGCTTATGGTACCCGGCCGACGATCTGTTTCAGCGGTTGTCCGCAACCACAAAAGCGCGGCAGGTTTCTAAAGAACTCATTCAAAAGTTTAGCATCGAAGACAGCATCCAGATAGATGCGATTGAAACCAATGTACAAGACTTTTTTGATGCTGTCTTTGCAGATGAAAGCGTTGGTATTTCCAAGGTTTCTGTAAACAAGAGTAAGGAAGTGCTTGAGAACAGACAGCGGATCGTAGAATTGTTCCGACGCCTGAATGACGGAGGCACAAAACTGTCGTCATACGATCTGGTTGCATCGATGTTTAAAGGGTTTGACTATAACATGGAACAGTTTTTGGATCATGTCGTGTCCGAAAATTCAGATATTGGAATCGACCAGGATGTGCTGATAAAGCTCCTGCTGATTTTAAATGACAAACCGTCCAAGGAAATGTCGGATCTAACGGCTGAAGACGCTGAGTTTGCCACATCGAACTATGCGCGCATTCAGGCCGCGTTGAAAGCGTTAAAGAAATTCCTCTATGCAAGCGCAAATTACTATTGGTTTGCTACCGCAAAAAATAGATCCGCTATTCCGTTATATTTCCTGACATATCATATTTTCCATTCGACTATCCCCACGGACAAACTTGAAAATATATTCGAACATTTCGATACCAATGATAAAAACTGTCAGGATATGGCGGTTTGGTTGCGATTGTCCTTGTTAAATAAAGTATTCAGCCGCGGGTGCGGCTGGATTCCCTATAAAACCGGGATCAAAAAAATCCACGCTGTGATGCAGGACAGCAAGGGCCATGCGTTCCCCAAGGATCGCTTATTCAGGATATACGCAGGCCATCCACTCCGGTTCATTTCAACGGTCAACGAAAATAATCTGAGTGAGTTTGACCAGGAGTATATATTTTACTTAATCTATAATGGGCTGCCTACAATCCGCAGCGAGGACATAGACCATATACATCCGCATTCCTTGCTGCTGCACGCTGGTTTTGACGAGCAGGCAATCAATCATATTGTAAATTATCAACTTCTCGATTCAGGGACAAACCGTGGACAAAAGAACGGAAAAGAACTAGCAGACTGGATAAACAGCGGTATTGACACTGCGAATCGGCAAGGTTACCTAAGCAGGCATCTCATTCCACAAGATCCGACTTTCTGGGAAACGCAAAATTTTAATAAATTTTGCAAAGCACGGGCAAAAATGCTTGCGGACAAGATAAACGCATCGTTATGAAAATACCGGCTGCAACCTGATACATCCATAATACGCTGCACCAAAGGAGAGGGTCCTCAAGAGCTCAACTTCCAGACACTCCAAAAAATTTATCAAAAAACGTCTTTAGCCTATCCATGATTCCTTGATCCTTCTCAGCACGGTTTCCAACGCCAAAGCGAGATACCGGCGGTATCCGCTGGTCAATATCCGTCCCAGCCGTCTAGCCTTCCCCGAGCTCGTCAGAAATGGTCCAGATCGCCCGGTGGGGCTCTTCGCGCCCCTGTTCTTTCTTAAACGCCGGGCATAAAGCGGCTTCCGTCTCAGTCAACAGTCCCACGTCTTTCAAACGCATCGCCCCTTTAAACTTCCCCCTTCCAGGCCGGCTATTCACTCCTATCAGAACACTTTTTCTAAATGCACTGGTTTAGACGCTGTCAAGTATAATTTTTTTATATTACTAGACTCCCATGCGAAGGCTTATAGAAAGAAACCGCGGTCTGTTGCGGCTATGATTCAATAAGCGGCCGGGATGCGAGATTTCAGGATGCGGAGTATGGACAGTAGAATAATGGTTTGAATGAACCCTTCTGTATCCATAATTATTTCAGGCTACAAACAAAAATTTTCCAACCGATCAACCGATTGGAAAAGGGCAGTACAGCCATTTGGCCATACTGCCCTTTTCTCTATGAAACATCAAACGGTATATAGCTTCACAGTCTCGTACACCTGGTAGACCTTTTTCAGTGATGCCATTTCGGTCCCAGGAAGGCGCGCGCAGGCACGCCCCATGGCTACGGTGTATTTTGCCAGCTCATAAATATCAAGTCCCTTGGCAAGCGAGTTTGCAATAGCGCCGACCATAGCGTCGCCTGTACCAATCGAACCGCAGTCTTCAATCTTTGGATCGGAATTGACATACAGCGCCTCATGATGATGCTTGGATACAAAAACCGATCCTTCGTGCGCCATGGAGACACAAACAGACTGGGCGCCTGCATCGATCATCTGGCGAGCCCGTACAACTGCAGTCTCCGGGTCGGTGGTCGGCTGCTCGCCGACAAAATCGGCCAGCTCAAACAGACTGGGCTTAACGAAGTCCGGTTCGAAAGCAAGCGCCTCACGCAGGATATCGCCAGCCGCGTCGATGACCAAGTGACAGTTTGCCTTTTTTACCGTTTTAAGCAATTTTCGATAGTTTGCCATTGGGAACTGCGGGGGAAGAGATCCCGATACGACAAAGATATTCCGATCATCCAAATACATCTCCATTTTTTCAAGCAGACGGAGAAAATCGTGGTCGGAAATCTGCGGACCTGGTTCATTGAACTCGGTATGCTGCCCCTTTGGGTCAATGATCTGTATATTGACACGCGTCTGACCTGCCACATCGACAAAGTCATGCATGATATTCATTGAAGTCATCATATCCTTCAGAATCCGGCCGTTCTGGCCACCGCAGAAACCGATAGCGACGCTATCGCCGCCCAGCGCGTTGATCGCACGGGTGACCGTGATGCCCTTGCCGCCCGGCTCGCGCACACTTTCTTTCGTGCGGTTGAGATGGTTCAGGTTGACTTGGTGATCGAGCCGCATGCGGCGGTCAATCGCGGGATTTAAGGTTATCGTGATGATCATGTCTGCCCTCCGTCAGTCTCAGAACCGGCCTGCCGTCTTTGGAGACGGGCAGCGGTCCTCCATTCTTTGTTACTTCTATTCTACCGCACAAAGGGCAGGATTGTAAATTATAATTTCTAAAAAAACGCGGACTTTAGGGAAATCCACAAAAAATCAAGCGGCTTTTTGGCATGGATTGTGCTTTTAGGCAAGGCCGCAGCCGCTTCCTAAGAAGCTTCTCACAGACGCATCTATTTCCCAAAGGGCGACGTAGGAATGGCGCCTCCATAAGGGAAGAGAATCGTTGCAGCCTTCCCACACGTTGGAATTTTCAGCACAACATAGCGAATGAGAGGAGACGGTGTTTCGGCGCGCGTTTGAACTGTTTATACCAAGCCAAAACGAAACGGCATTCTTTCAGCGCCATGTTTTTCTGTTTTCCGGTCTTTACCCATCTTTCAAACTGGCTTATTTTTGCTTCTGCCCCCCATTTTTACAAACATGCTCTATCTATTCTATCAAGCAACAAATACAGAGGCCAGCCGTATACAGAGCATATTTTGTGGAATATGACGGAATCGACAACGCGTAAGCGATGTTTCATGAATTATTTGGGATTGCCTTTACATTCATTCACACATTTGTTATACTATATATGTATTTTTGTGCCTGAAAGGAGGCCTAACCCCTTGAATCAAGATTTACGGAAAATTATTCAGCCTGGATTTACGCTGTATTTTCTGGTTTTTCTGGCATTTTCAGCGGTCGCAGCATATCTGAACCTAACTTTCGGATTGGTATCGTTCTGCGTCTGTTTTCTGCTGCTGGTACATAACCGGCTGTCCAGCCGGAGCCGGCGGCGCGCGGTAATGGATTATATGCGTTCGCTTTCCCTGGAAATCGATCAGGTGTCTCGTACCTCGATTACAACACTGCCGATGCCGGCATTGGTTGCCATGGCGACAACAGGCGAGATTCTGTGGTCAAATGACGGCTTTAACACGGTTACCAGCCATCCAAACGGTGTAATGGGGGTGCGCATCAACGAGATTGCACCGACCTTTGACACCCGATGGCTGATTGATGGCAAACAGCAGTATCCGACCGAGCTG
Organism: uncultured Butyricicoccus sp.; assembly: GCA_947575935.1. Lineage (GTDB taxonomy): Bacteria > Bacillota > Clostridia > Oscillospirales > Butyricicoccaceae > QXXE01. The sequence continues at coordinate 7,422 of CANPPM010000055.1, forward strand.
CGGGTAGGAAAAAACAGTTTCCACGTATTCGGCAGCCTGCTGGCGGGGGAACACGAGATCGGCGCGTTAATGGTACTGTATTTTGTTGAATGCACCGATTATATCCGTCTGCGCGATGAGTACGATCAAACCCGTCCGGTCATTGCAATCCTTTCCATTGACAACTATGAAGAGCTTTTGAAAAATCTGAACGATTCTGAAAAATCCAATATGCTGGCAGGGATTGACAAACGCATTGTCGATTGGGCGTCTGCCTCACGGGGGCTGCTGCGCAAATATGACCGTGATAAATATCTTTTTATTTTGGAAAACGGCGAACTGCAAAAGCTGAGCAATCGAAAATTTTCCATTTTAAACGAGGTGCGTGAGATCACCAGCAGCGAGGGAATTGTTGCGACGCTGACCATCGGCGTAGGGAAAGATGGGGACACTTTTGATGAAAATTTCCGTTTTGCCTCACTTGCACTTGAAATGGGACTGTCACGCGGCGGCGATCAGGCAGTCATTAAGAATAAGTATGCTTTTGAATTTTTTGGCGGTATGTCTAAAGAGGTAGAAAAGCGTACCAAGGTGAAGTCACGCGTGGTTGCAAACGCACTGGGACAGCTGATCCGCGATTCGTCTCAGGTACTGATCATGGGGCATTCGCGTGCGGATATGGATGCAATCGGCGCAGCGGTTGGTCTGGTGTGCGCGGTACGGGAACGTGAGAAGCCGGTGCATATCGTTGTTGATCATGAGAACAATCTGTCCAAGGAACTAATTGCACGGTTTGATGAAATAGAGCCGTATAAGGGCGTCTTTATCAGCCCCGATGCTGCAATGGTGATGTGTGACTTCAACACGCTGCTGATTGTAGTGGACACCAACCGGCCGGATTATGTTGAGTCGCCCGCGCTGCTGGAATCGATCAACAAGGTTGCGGTGATCGATCATCACCGGCGCGCAGCCAGTTACATCGAGCACAGTGTGCTCAATCTGCATGAGCCCTACGCTTCTTCCACTTCTGAGCTGGTCAGTGAACTGCTGCAGTATATGGTCTCGGCCAGCAGCATCCTACCAACCGAGGCGGAAGCGCTGCTTGCGGGTATTTTTCTGGATACGAAAGGCTTTTCCATCAAAGCAGGTGTGCGGACTTTTGAAGCGGCAGCTTATCTAAAGCGTGCCGGGGCGGAGGTAACCAGCATCAAAACATTGTTTCAGTCCAGCTTTGCAGAATATATGTCCCGTCAAAATATTATTGCAGGCGCAACGGACTGTGGCGGCGGAATCATCCTGGCTGTCACGGACGAGGAAAAGGACCGTGCAACGGCCGCCAAAGCAGCTGACGAGCTGCTAAACATCAGCGGTGTGCAGGCCAGCGTAGTCATGTTCCGAAGCGGCGCAGACGCCATTGTATCGGCACGGTCAAGCGGAAAAGTCAACGTACAGGTATTAATGGAGAAATTGGGCGGCGGCGGAAGCCAGTCGGCAGCCGGCGCACAGCTGGCAGGGGTTCCGGTCTCAGATGCTGAGCCGCTGATCCGAGGAGCGATCGCGGATTATATCAGTGCAGCTGCGGCAGAAACAAAGTAGGCATATAGGCCCGCCCCCGGCGCAGCGCCGTTCGGATGTTAGATGCTGCACGGCATGATGGCATATTTCAGGTGTACTGTGAAATATAGATTAGAACATTTCTTAGGAGGAAATCAACAATGAAGGTCATTTTAAAGCAGGATGTGAAAAACCAAGGGAAGAAAGGCGAGCTGATTGAAGTCAGCGAGGGCTATGGCCGCAATTTTCTGATCCCGCGCGGGCTTGCGGAGATCGCAACAGCCGACAACCTGAATGTTCTGCGGCAGGCGGATGAGGCCAAGGCGCGCCGAATTGCACTTGAGCAGGAGGCAGCGCGCACCGCGGCGGAGAAGCTGAAGGCATGCACCGTCCTGGTGAAGGCCAAAGCCGGTTCCGGCGGGCGTTTGTTTGGTGCAGTCACTGCAAAGGAGATTTCTGATAGCCTAAAGGCGCAGCATGGCATTGATGTTGCCAAAAACAAAATTGTAATGGAGGAATCCATTAAGTCCTTTGGCACCTATAAGGTACGCGCAAAGCTTTACCCAGAGATCAGCGGCGAGATTACCGTACAAGTGACGGAAGCATAACCAGCTGCACGCCGGTTATGTGAAGCAAAGGAGGTGGCAACGTGGATGAACTGCTTGTGCGGCAGCTTCCAATGAGCACCGAGGCAGAACAGGCTGTAATTGGCTCTATGATGGTGGATCCAAACTGCATTGCCGAGGTCATTGAGCTGCTACACAGCGACGATTTTTACGCAGAAGAAAATCGCCGTATTTATGAAACCATTTACACAATGTTCAATGAAGCGGCGCGGATTGATCCTGTGACTGTTCTGGACAGGCTGAAGCAGGCCGGGCTCTATGATGATGCCGGCGGGCGCGCCTATCTCATGCAGCTGATGGATGTGACGCCGACTGCCGCCAACGTGCGGGAATATGCGTCGATCGTACGAGATAAGAGCCTGCTGCGTACGATTGCACAAACAGCTGCCGAAATTCAGGCCACAGCGCTTGCCGGTGAAGGCGACGCCGGGTATATTGCCGAATTAGCGGAACAGCGTATTTATAATATCCGGCATGGACGCGAAGTAAAGGGCCTTACGCCGCTTAAATCCGCACTGCTGGATCTTTACGCGATGTTGGACGAGCGCTCTAAGTCGGAGAGCGATATTCCTGGGATTTCCACCGGGTTCCATGAGCTGGACCGTCAGCTGACCGGCCTCAATAAATCTGATTTGATTTTAGTTGCCGCGCGTCCTGGTATGGGAAAGACCGCGTTTGCACTGAACCTTGCGCTTAACGGCGCTAAGGCGAGTAACAAGGATGTCGTCGTATTTCAGCTTGAGATGAGCCGCGACCAGCTCGCTTCACGATTCCTTTCCAGCGAAGCGCTCATTGATTCACAGAAGCTGAAAACCGGCAACCTGGACCAGGATGATTGGATGAAAATTGCCCGTGCCTCCAATACGCTGAGTAAACTTCGAATTTATGTGGATGATAATCCTGCCATCACCGTAGCCGAAATCAAGGCCAAGTGCCGCAGGCTGGGAGACGGCCTTGGCATGGTAGTGATCGACTATATTCAGCTGATGCAGTCGGGAGGCAGGCGCAATGAAAACCGAGTGCAGGAAGTTGCAGAGATCTCACGCGGGCTTAAGATCATGGCGAAAGAGCTTAACGTACCGGTTGTCTGCCTGTCACAGCTTTCGCGTGCAGCGGAAAATCGTGCAGATAAGCGCCCCATGCTGTCCGACCTGCGCGAGTCCGGCGCGATTGAACAGGATGCAGATATTGTTATGTTTATTTACCGCGATGATTACTATGATGCGGAAAGCGAAGACAAAAACGTCGCTGAGATTATCATTGCCAAAAACCGGCACGGATCGACAGGCACGACAAACCTACAGTGGGTTGGCCAGTATACCACCTTTTCGAACCCGGACCGGATTCATTCGCTGTGATGCATCCAGTGCCGCGCAAGGCGGCGGCGCTCATTGCGCAGGAAAATATGCTGCCGGAAGGTGCGCGCGTTTGCATTGCACTGTCGGGCGGCGCAGATTCAACGGCGCTGCTGCTGGCGCTGCGTGAATTGGGTTATGTAGTTACGGCATTTCATTTGAACCATTGCCTGCGCGGGACCGAGTCTGAACGGGATGAAACGTTTGTGCGGGCAATGTGCGCACGTTTAGATGTGCCGCTTACGGTACGGCGCGCAGAGGTACGCCGGTTTGCAGCAGATGCGGGAATGGGCATGGAAGAGGCTGCCAGGGATCTTCGTTACCGTCTGCTGCAGGAAAGTACCTGCGCGGCAGGCTGTGCCTTTGCGGCGACCGCGCATACGGCAGACGACAACTTAGAAACCATGGTATTTCATCTGGCGCGCGGAACGGGCGGCAAGGGCCTTTCCGGTATCCCACCTGTGCGAGGGAAAATAGTGCGTCCGCTGCTCGCCTGCACCCGTGAGGAGATCGAGCAGTATCTGCATACACTGGGCGAACCATACGTGACAGACAGCAGTAACTTATCGGATGCGTATACGCGCAACCGTATCCGGCATGAAATTGTGCCCTTGCTACGCAGTATCAACCCCGCCGTAGCTTCCGCAGCATTTCGACTGTCTGGACTGCTGCGAACGGACGAGACCTGGCTGACAGCAGCCGTACAGGAATACCTGACGGCTGCGGCAGAAAACGGCGGCTGGCGGATTGACGCCTTTCCGCCGGCACTGCGCGGGCGGATGCTGCACCAACTGTTATCACAGAACGGGGCAGATATGTCCGCGGTTGGGTGGCGGCATGTCAGTCTGCTGCAAGGGCTGCTAGACAGCGAACGCCCCTCCGCGTCGCTTTCACTTCCGGGCGGGCTGACTGCGCGCCGGGAATATGATCGGTTTTTCCTTACCAAAGGGCCGCAAAAAGCGCCTGCGCCGCCAGACGAAATCACATTGAGCGTACCGTTTTCCCACGTCTTCCGGGAAGGAATCCAGGTACGAGGACGTATTTGCAAAAAAAACCTTGTAATTCACAAAAAATTCAATACTTTTTCGGTGGATT
>CANPPM010000056.1 GCA_947575935.1 uncultured Butyricicoccus sp.
CACCGGTATGCGTCATTGTCATACAGTTTCATATCATTCTGCTCCTTCATGATCCTCAATATGGAACAGTCCATGCGTGCCGTCCAACAGCGTCCGCTCTTCTTCCGACATCTCATAGCCCAACGGCGCGAGCCAGGCATACAGCCCTTTCAGCTTTGCAGAAACATTATGTTTTGGGAACTCCTTCCGGTAGGTGTCGGACCAGCTTTCTGTTGAGGAATCGTTGAACAGCGCATAGACTAAAGCCGGGATATGCTTTTCATCTGTGGTATGCAGTAAATCCACGGCCTGACACGCCCTTTCATCTGCCCAGCTGTTTTCTGCCGGTTCCACTTTCAGAAGTTCCCGAACCGCCTTGCTGTCCGAACCCAAATAAGCATTTGCATTGATAACCCCAAATATCAGCGCCCCGCGAAGGATCTGCTCGGCGTTCCGTTTGCCGTAGGTGAGGTTCTTCACAAACGAGGAACGCAGATCATAGGCAACCGCAGCCTTTTCGTCCAGCTGGCTCCACGCTTCGGCAATTTGCTTTTCCCGTTCGATTTCCTCCGCAGAACGCCGAACCGGCTCCGCGCGTTTTGACCTTTCAGCAAATACGATGCGGCCGCTATAATCTTCTATGTAGTAAAACAGCTGCCCAGATACCTTCTTGGAAAGCAGCGGCGTTCCTTCCTTCCAGTCGGAAATATAGGTGCTGTCGATATGGTTGTATTTGCTGCTGTAGTGTTCGTTTGAAGGAATTTCCTTTGCACCAAGGGTTGCCAACAATTCCATAACACGCGGCATTTTCTTTTGGACGGCCTGACTGCGGAGTTTGCTCCCTACTGTGGCATCAAAATCGCGCGTGCCGATTTTCGACAAGCACTCGTTTCGGGCAGCAATATCTTCAATCTGTGCCAACCTGTCAAAATCCGAAAGGGAAAGCTGACGGGCCGAGACCTCTTTCAAAACGTCTTGGTCAAGCTCCATCATCTTCACCCGGCGGCGGACAGTGGCAACCGAAAAACCGGACTTTTCCGCAACCTCTTCCACGGTGCTGCCAAGGTCAAGCATCATCTGGAAGCCCTGCGCCTGCTCGTAAACAGTCAGTTCGGCACGCTGCATATTTTCCAGAAGCATGGTCTGCATCTGTTCCTTAACCGTCATTTGAGCGATCACACAGGGAACCTCCATCAGCCCGGCCAGCTTCGCAGCAGCAAGGCGGCGGTGTCCGATCACAACGGTGAACTGTTCAAAATTATCGTCAACAGGAATCACGGTCAGATTCTGAAAAATGCCGTTTGCCCGGATGCTGTCCGCCAGCTCGGTCAGGTCGCCAAGGTCTTTCCGGGGATTGTCCGGGTGCGGATGCAGGCTGCCCACCGGCAGATATGTCATAAGTCCGTTAACCGGACCGGCGGCAGAATGAGAATGTTCATTGATTTCTTTCATACATGGCTCCTTTCGGCATTTCGCCTTAGAAAAGTGTAAGCTGCCCGGTTTTCGTAGATGAAAACTCTATTTTTGCGAGTTCGCTTTGTGGTTTTTTATGACAGGCTCCGGCGTATCCGCCTCTTTTAAGGCGGCAGCCGGGGCGATTGCCGCAGGCTGAAAAAGGGTATTCGTTTTTGCCAAAAGCCTGCGGTAATGCCAAACATCACGAAAGTACATAGGGGTATACCATACATTGGAACCGCCCTGCGGAAGCAATCCCCGCTTATCATAACAGGTGGACGGATGCGCGATTGTATCGTCAATCACGACATATCCCGGGCATCCCATCAAACTCAGCTGGACATAACACATATATCCGGCAAGGAAATCAACATCCTGCGCTGTAAAAAGAACGGACGTTTGATAGTTAATTCCCTTTCTCCGGCATTCGTTTGCAAAGGCGATCAGAAGTGCGCCAGCCCCGCAGGCCGGGTCGCTGACAGATATCCAGCCATCCCGGTCAATGCGCTCCTGCATATCCGGGCCATATGTGATTGCAGCCGTCATCCGGCACACATTATACGGCGTAAAAAACTGTCCTTTCCACTCATTACCCAAATCTAACGCCATGAACAGCTCTCCGAGAAAATCCTGGTCTGGATCACGCTCCATATTCATGACAACTTCGGCAAGCATCTCCACGAAAACGTCCAGCTCCTGTTTGGAATACTTTCCGGCACGTGCTAAATACGCTTTTTCACGTTCCTCCCGATACGGCCCATTTATGGCATTTGCCAGGCTGATAGCCGACATAATGATAAAATCCTGCCAGATTTCCCACCGGGAATACCGTCCGCTCAGACCCTCCAAAAGGCGGATAATATGCTTCTGGCTTTCCCCGTGTACCCGGCGTGCGGCCTTACCCATGGTTTAGCCCTCCATGCTGTGGTCTTGCTCGTCCGGCTCGTCATAGGGCAGCACCTCTCGCGGATGGGTGCCGTCGAACGGCCCTACAACACCAAGCGTCTCCAGCGCATCCATCAGGCGGGACGCTTTCGGGGACTTGATGCCCATCTGCCTTTGCAGCAGCGCACAGGATGCCTTATTTGCGGCACGGACAATGCGTGCAGCTTCTTTGACTTCCGGGTCATCAGGGTCCACAGGTGCGCCGTCCGTACTGTCAATAATATCACCATCAGGCAGCTCGTTGCCATCGTCAGAAGCGCCGTTTCCGGCCCCGCTGCCAGTATTGCCGTCAGTATCTTCTTCCCCGTCCTCGGGTTCCTCATCGAAACCGCTGATGCCGTCACCTTCGTCATCGTCCCCAAACGATTCCGCGTCCTCCGGCCAAAGCGCTTCGTCATCAATCACCGGCATTCGCCGCTCGGGTATCAGCTGATTTTCAATGACGCTGCGGAAAAAATATTGCTGCCAAAAAGTAATCATCTTAATCAGGATGTTTTCGATTTTCGTGCGGGTCGTTTTGCTGATCGTGAAGGTTCCGCCGCGCACTTTGGTTTCCAGTACGCCGTCATTAAAAATCCACGTCATAGAAGCCGCCGGGCTGATATATCCTTCGTCCTCCACGCTTTCCAACATGGAAATCTGTGCATCCATCGTGCAGGAAGGTTTGATTGTAAAGGTCATCGGATACCGCTCCTTGTGGAAACGGTAAACCAGATTATGTTCTTCACAAAGCCCCTGCATTTTCTTTACCTGCGCTTCATAAGCAGAAATCTCACTCATTTTTTGCTCCCTTCTGTGTCAATCCAGCAGCAGCAGGAATCCATCCTGCATGGCCGGAACCAGATAACTAATGATCCTTGCATCACTTTCGGAAATGTACTTTCTGCCAAAATATTTTTTCATATCCTTCCAGACGGGCCATGGAAAACGGTACACATTTCCGGAGCTGAATCCTGCAATGATGTAACAACGCGCCCCCAATGCCTGATGCTGGTCAAGATATTCCGCCTGGCCCTCCGTCACGCGGTTTTGCTCCATTTTAGCGGCTCCGGTGAACTTTGCCTCAAACATCACCGTTCTACCGCCTTTGATAATGCCCTTATAATCCGGCTGCGCCTTTTTCTCAAAAAATGCCACGAACTTCCCGCCGCCCAAGCTCTGCACCGGACGCATCGGCTCCGGCGTTTTCTCGATGATCGCAAAGCCGTTTTTTCGATACCGCGCAAACGCAGCGTCCAGACGTTCCTCAAACCACCTTCCCTGCGCCTTGCTGGCTGCGCCCTGAAGCTGGCGGCGCGGGTCCTTGTTATGTTCCATGACGGCTGATTCTCCAGTTTTTGCTCCGGTCGTACCGGATGACCACCTGATGCGCTTTCGTGCGTTCATGAATGCGGCTGCCTGTCCCTTCATCAATCAGGAACAGATCCTCCGGCATACGCTCCGTGCTGATAATCGTAGTCAAATGGTTAATATACCGATAGTTGATGATATCAAACGCCAGCCGGATATCTCCTCGGTCTACCATGTCCGTCTGCCGGTTGTCGCGCTGGTCGTTTTTGCGCTTGAAAAGGTCGTCTATATACAGCACTTTACAGGTTTTCAGCGGGTTTATCAGCCGCGCATATGCCGCAGCGTCGTTGATAACCGCCTTGAGCCGTGTGCCGTCCTCGACCCAAAGCATATACCGCACAGGGATACCGGCTTTCAGGAAGCGTACCGCCGCTGCCGTCCCTAAATGCGTCTTGCCCGCTCCCGGCTGGCCTGCCAGCAGCAGCCATTGACGGTTTTCATCATTTACAAACTGTAAAACGTCACTTTTAACAGCCGCCTGCCATTGTTCCCTGCACTGAAAGGCCTCAAATGTATATTTATCCATCACCTCGCGCAGGCCGCTCCGGCGCAGCTCCTTGATGCTTTCACGTACCGGTGCGCACTCGCAGTCACGAATAAATCGCTGTCCGTCCTGATATGCCCAGAAATAACCACGGTTCATGCACTTCGGGCAGTCATAGCCGGTCAGATGCCCCGGCTGGCGGTTGGAAACTTCTACAATTTCCTGCTCGATTTCGTCAATGCTTTTGCCCTGGAAATCAGTACCGTTTCCCGCCAAGAAATTCGGCTTCCGTATCGCTTCCATGATTTTCCCTGCCTGTTCCATTCGATTTTTGCTCCTTTTGCTTCTTGAAATTTGCGCTTCTGGCCTGATAAGCGCTTAAATCCCGCACTTGTTCGGCAAGAATGTCGTCCATGATTTTTACCGCGTACCTCGCCGGGCTGTTGGCTCCGGATAACGCAGTTTCGTCAATCACCGCAGTGAGCACGTCCGGCATTATACCGTCCAAAAGGCAGCGGGTAATTGCGTTAAGCACGGGTCTTGCGTTAAAAACATTGCAGTTTTCCTCAAAATAGGCATATAATTCCCTCGCTTTTGCCGGATATGGCCCAATCGTGCCGCCCGCCGCCTTTTCGCGCGCAGCACTAAGGACGGTAGGTGCAGTATGAATTTCTACTTTACTTTTCTTTACTTTACTTTCTATGGCATTCGCAGCTTGCAAATCGGCATTCGCAGGCTGCGAATCGGCATTTGCAGCCTGCGAATCCGCGTTCGCGGGAAGCAAACGCAAACCAGTGCATTCCTCCGCATCCAACAGCCAAAAATCAGCGTTGACGGTTCTGGCACGTCTGGACCGAATAACGGCATAGTATCTTCTCTGGATTCCCTTACTTGTCAAAATGCCATGCTCTTCGAATAGCCCCTTATGAAAGAGTCCAACCCGAAAGCATGTATTTACGGTTGCTTTAACCGTCTCTGATCTAATGCCGCCGCCCATCCGTCTTGCTGTGGTGGTCGAATCGTCATAGCTCCACTTGTAAAAGTATCCGTCGAATTTATACGCCATCTGGCAGAGGTAAAAGTAAATGCTGAACCCCTGCCAGCCCTGCGCTTCCAGCAATTTGTCAATTTTCGTGTCGCCGTCAAATATATTTACCGACCAACCGGCGAAGTCAATACCCTGTTTTGGTTTCCCTGACATTTTACACGATCACCTCCCCCCTTTCGGTCAGGTCCTTTCCTGCTTATCGTAGCACGGTTTTCATCCGCTGTCGTTTCAGCCTTACATCAGCAAACATATACCTCCGCGCCGGTCAGGCACTGCACTTCCCTTCGGAACCGGTCTTCCTCGCTGTTGGCTTCACTTAAATGCAACAGGTAAATCTGTCGCACGTTCCGCAGGTCGTTTGCATGAAGCATGTCCAACAGATGGTCAAGGCTCATATGGCTTTTTATCAGGCGGGGTACACGCTCGATTGGGATGTATCCTTCCCGAATGCTGCGTTCCAGCCCTTCCTTGGAATAATTACATTCCGCCATAATATGGGTCAGTCCGGAAAAGCGGTACTTTATAAAATAAGTATCCGTAAAATATAAGAGTTTTTCTCCGGTGTGCTCACTCGCAAACAGGAAACCAAGCGGTTCCGGCGCGTCATGCTCTACGTCAAAGGGCAGCACCTGAAACGTACCAACTTGAAACTCCCGGAGGGCTTTTACCGCGTGTATCCTGTGGCCTGACAGTCCGCACGCTTCAACCGTGCCCGCGCTGGTGTATACGTCTACCCCCAAACGTGCAAGGTCTTTTGCTGCTTTGCTGTGGTCTTTATGAGAGTGCGTTATGAAACAGCCCGCCAGCTGCCGCACCCTGAATCCGCTGCCGGTCTGGATCGCTTTCAGCGGAATCCCAGCGTCCAGCAGCAGGGAGGTTTCGCCGTCACCAATAATGTAGGCGTTTCCGCTGCTGCCGGATGCAAGAATTTGAATCTTCATCAGAACGTCGGCCCGGTCAGTGTTGTTTGCCCGTCATCCTGAATGGCTGCCGGTGCAGTTTCCGCAGTGGGGCGGGGCGATGCTGCCGGTTCGCTGGGGTTCCCGCTTATCGGAACCCCAGACGCAGGGGTGACAGGTTCGGGCAAAGCGGTCGGCGTTACATCGATCACCATACCATTCGCATTTGCATCAATAATGTCCTGCGCTTCCAGCTCTGCAATGCGGGCTTCCCGCATTTTCATATACTGGTAATTGTCGTCAATCTTTTTCGGGTCGCGCGGAATATGTTTTGCGCTGTATATCTCTCGCTTAATGGTTTTCAGGCACATTTCTTCATACCAGCCGTCAGTTTCCTGGTCAACCTGTTTGCCGTTTTCCCAAACCTTTTGTTTTCCGCCCCAGAAGTTTGCGGACGCGTATTTCGGCTTGCGTTTCTCGATATCTTTCTTGGTCATAATTACAAGTTTATTCTTTACTGGGTCGGCAAATTCGATATAGCCAAAGCCTCCAATAATTTCGCCGCGGTCAAAGGCATTATTGATTGCAAAATCATAATTTTCTACCCGGTTTTCCGCACTCTTTTTAATAGGCCGGAAAGTGTCCGTAGAATAGACAAGCTCGACCGTGACCGCAAGCGGCGGCTCTACCGCATACTTTTCCGCAATGTACTGAATGCCGTTATATCCGGGCATCAAAGTCATATCATATTTACCGGTTTTATTGTTCTTATAAGGTATTGGAAACAGGTGGTTTTCCTGCATCATATCAAGTCCCATGCGGGCATAATGCACAACATCCAGGGCAAGGTCGTTCAGGTTGACATTCCCCCATGTGACAGGGAGATTGTTGTCGTATTTTTCGTGATCCTTGTTTTTTTCGTTCTTTCGCAGGCGTTCTTCCTCTGCGGATTTCAGCGCCCGGTCAATGGCGATGAAATAGCCCTGAACCAACTGCCGCTGATAGTCCGTTACCTGAATCTCTCCGACCGTGCTGCCGAATTCCTTCATCACCTTTGAGGTGAAGCGTTCAGCGGCGTTCGGCTTTACTTCTGCCGGAACCGGTGCGGCTGCGGGCTGTGGTACGGTGCTACCGGCAGTGGCTGGGGCTTTCGTTGTAGTGGCTATCATTTTACTTTCCTCCCTGATTTTGATTTGTTGATTTTATGAGATATCTGGAACCAGACGGAGCTTTTTGTCCGGTTCGGATACAACTAATCGGACGGTCTGCATTGTTGTGTCAAGCAAGTGAGTTACGCTTTCGGCGTTGTCAATAAACACCGGCATGGAAATTTCCCAATGTTTTGAAAGCGCTTCAATGATTTCCAGTCCTGCGTTGATGCGGGCCGCATTGTTCGCGTCCCGGAAAGGAACCAGCGTCCCGGCATCGTTCGGTACAAGAACCTCACAATCATCTTTTACACCGCCGTTCACCTGCTCCAGGAAAAGCCGGAACTGCACGCCCCTGAATTTGCCGTTGATACGGCTTGTAAGCATACGGACTTTGGCTTTCGTAAACTGGTCACAAAGATAAATGCCCTTCTCCAATTCCTCATACTGCGCGGATAATTCCTTTTCCTGCGCTTTCAGCTCTGAAATGCGGCGTTTCTGTGCCTGAATCTGCTCTGTCTGTCCCTTTTGCATCTGCTTTTCACAGATTTCCTCACGCACGCGCCGAAGCTGTTCTTCTATCTCTCCCAGCGCAGCCCCGATGTTCTTTCCTGCCTGTTTCTCATTGCTTCGGGCAATGACAACAGCATCAAAAAGTTGGGTATATTCTTCTGTTGTTTCAAACGGTGCAGGGGTCTTAATCTGGCTTTTCAGTATGTCCAATTCCTGACGGTATTGCCTGAAAGCAGCTTCCGTCTCCGCTGCTTTCAGCTGGCAAGCCTCCGACTGTGCACGGAGCCGCGAAATGACTTCCTTATTGGCTTCTTTTTGACCGCGTGCGTTGATCTCTTGGAGCCGTTCGCTCTTTTTAAGATGGAACGCGTCCCGCATCCGCTGGACTTCCTCCGGCGGCAGTTCACGGTGACAAGTCGGACAGACCGCCTCCCCTTCATCCCAGGTTTCGGCTTGTATGGCTGCGTACTGTTCCAGAAGTTCCTTCCGGCAAAGCTCCATGCGTTCTGCGTTCCGCCGCAGCCGGTCAGCTTCTCCTTCCGCTGCGGCGTGCTCTTCCTGTGCGGCAAACAGTTTCTTTTGCGTTTCTGCAATGGCTTCCTGCGTGCTTTGGTTTAACGTGCTCGTCCGCGAAAGATATGACATTCGGGCTTCCATGAGCGCCGCTTCCGCTTCGGCTGTCCGTTTGCGTGCGTCCGATGTGGCTGTGTCCCCGGCCAGTACGGACGCTTTCCGCTCTGTAAGCTGATCCCGCCGGGATTCAAGCTCTTTCAGCGCGGCATCCAGTTCTGTAAGGCTGAACGCCTTTTCAGGAATCGCCCTCTGTGCTTCATCAATACGTCCCGGAATATCCTGCAAACGCTTGTTAATATCCGTCTTTTTGGCAGACGCTATTTTCTTGTATTCGTCTACCGTATAGTATTGATTATCGGTTCCCGGCATCAGAAGGAAATCGCTCAGTTCTTCCAAGCCTGCGGCACTGGAAATCACGTCCGCGTCACTGATGTCGCCGCATACCTCCAGAAGAATTTTCCTCCGTGCTTCCCATGTCATATCTTCGGCAAAATAGTGCGGCATCGTGAGAATTTTCATCTGCTCCGGCCCGCCGCAAAAAGCAAGCAGGGAAGAGGTGTATTCCCTTTCCTTGACCGGCACGCCATCGATGTAAAAATCTACGCTGTGGCCGCTGAATTCTTCCGCTGCTGCCCCGCGCTTCTTTTTATAATTCTCATGGAACACCTTTCGCAGCGTAATCAGCCGTCCGTCTTCCATAGAAAAAACTGCTTCTGCACTGTGATCGAGATAGTGCACGTTGCCTCCGTGCTGGTTGCGGGTTTTAGGCGTGAAGTTCTTCGCTCCCGTGCTGGGACGGTCGAACAAAAGCCACGTTACAGCGTTGTAAACGGTGGTTTTTCCTGTGGCATTATCGCCGTAAATGCTGGCGCTTTGTCCGTTGAAATCAAATCCGGCGGACTTAATGCCCTGAAAATTTTCCAGGCGTAAAGTGTTGATTTTCATACTTATTCCTCCTTCCTAAATGTTCTTTTATTGAACGGGTTTCCGTTGCAATGTGATCGTTTCATGGCAGCGGCGGCCAAAATTGCCCGCCGGACCGCTCATCACCGTACGCCGGAAACTCGTCTCGTCATAGACGTAGCTGCAATTTAGCAGTCCCTTTGTCTGATCCGGATGATATGCCCGGAATGCTGCACAGGCCGCGTTACTGTCCGGGGCTTCCACCTCGGTCCAGCCGCCGTAATATGGATGCCCTTCACTTCCATATGTGAAGTAAAATATCGGCATTACACTACTCCTTTCACCGTTTCCGTCTTTATCTAAAAGACGTTTTTCTTGTATAATATTTTCTTCCCCTGAATCGGTTACTGCAAACTGCATCACAGTATGTACGCCGCCTCCCTTTCAGCGGTTTTCCGCAGTTCAGGCAATATCGCGGCTCGGTCTGTGCAGAGATGGAGCCTCCTTTTGTTTGTGGTTCCTCGTATCTGCGCACATAGAGCGGCAGCGCTTTCAGCATACCGTAACTTATGCCAAGCTGCCGCGCTTTCGCTTCGTCCTGTGCAATCCCGGTCATGTTTTTTTACCTCCATTCTGGTTCTATATTTCAAAGTTTTTCCCATCTGCCGATCAGCCGCTTTCCGCACCACGGGCAGTGCTTGTACTTCATTCCCACCGGACTATGGCACTTCGGACAGCAGCGCGTCCCGTGGATTTTTACCGGTGTGCCGCCCGTCTTGAATTGCATACGCAAATCCCGGCACGCTGCGGAAAGTACCGGATAGCTCCGTATCCTTCTGACCGCGTTTTCGACCGTTTCCAGATGCTGCTCCTGCAAGGCCTCCAGAATCGCAGCCGCACCTTCACACGCTTCAATGTCGCGCTGCCAGATTGGGTCGTCATCCGAACGTGCATAGTCCGCGCTGTTATCGCGTAGGCTCTCCAGCTGGCTGATCGTTTCACTGATTGTCAGCACTTTTACACCTCCATTTCGCTTTGTCTTGTAGGATGCCTGTATCAGTTTCATCCGGACCAGCCCCCATCCATTCGCCGATCAGCGTCATAACGCAAGCGGTAAGAAACAGACCTGCTAAATTGCGAAAGGTTTCAAACCGGCATAGCAGATAGATAAAACCAATCGTGCCGCCCGCCAGTTTCGCCAGGAACAGCATCCGTTTGATGCGGACTTTTGTTCTTCTACTCATCAATATCACCCTCTAAATCAATCCAGATTTTAGCCATTTGGATCGCCCTTTCATAGTCACGTGCGTGCTGGTTATCACCGTGCGTTTCCTTTACTCTTCTTGCAAAGTCTTCGATATCCGTATGGCAACAGCCACAGACAACCATGATTCGGCGGTCCTTCGACCTATAGAAAGTGGTGATATCATTTCTGGAGCCAATTCGTGGGCTTGTCCAATAATGATGATTGCTGAAGATCCGAGCCTCGCCGCAGACCCGTGCCTTGCCGTCGACCTGTGCCTTGCCGCCGACCTGTGCCTCGCCGCCAACCTGTGCCTCGCCGCAGACCTGTGCATCGTCGAAGACCTGTGCCTTGCCGCTGACCTGTGCCTTGCCGCTGACCAGTGCATCGCCGCCGACCTGTGCCTTGCCGCTGACCTGTGCATCGTCGAAGACCTGTGCATTATTGTTATGAGAGAGGTTTTCTTCCTTCTCAATCCATCCGCCGATATCTCCAATGTTAATATCAGAAAATGCTCGCAATGAACGGATGCGGTGGAGCGTTCTCCCAAAGAAATCCATCGTTTCTCCGGTAAACTCGTATTTTTTCTGTTCCATTTCCATTTTCATTCCTCCTTAGTTTAGGGGATTCCCGCCCTGCCAGTACCTGACTATTGCCCTCTCTGCGATACCGGCTCACAGGGATGCGGCAGGGCTTTACGGGCTTCCCACAACGCTGCCCCCGCTGGCTGCGGGGGACGTTTCGGCCGGTTGCCGTCCGGCTCTCATCAGGTGGGGATTTAATTTACTACGGCTGTATTTGTCCCGGTTATTTCGTACTGTCTGACCCGAATTCTTCCAGCTTCACCGGTTCCAGCGTCTGGCAACTCTCAAGAAGATACTTCCTGGACACAGCATCTTCAAGTGTTCGGCAGACGGCTTCTCTTGGGTTCCCTTGGAATCGTGCCAGGAAAGACGGTACCGCGGCTGCGGTTCCTCTTTGCAGCTGGCTGTATCCTCGTTGGCCAGCTCGGCACGGCAGAAACCGACATATTCATGATCCTGAAGCAGAGAAAGATTTTCCAGAATGTCATGGACAAACACAAGATATGTGGTGCTCTCCTCGCCGCCTTTAATCAAATCCTGTGCGTCTTTTTCACACATTGGCAGCATGATACTGGTTTCTGTCGTTTCGCGGCCATTCTCGATTTTGCGCGTCATTTGATAAAAAACC
>CANPPM010000057.1 GCA_947575935.1 uncultured Butyricicoccus sp.
TAAAGGCTTGTAAGAAGTTATAAGACGATTTCCGTCTATAAAATCAATAAAAAATGGACTGCTTGCCGCTGAAACATTTGCCGCAAAATCGGAACCAAAGGATTTGTTTGAACTTGTCCGTAAAGAGGATATAGATGATTTAATGTCGATATTCCCAACGACCAGGCTTCACTATATTGCGGCAGACGGTTGCTCCTTACTTATGCGAGAAGTTATTGACGCTATGGACAGTGAAACATTTCAACTATATCTGAAATATCACTTTGCTATTTGTGAGCGCGAAGATTTATTAGGAGTTACGAGCCATGCGGTTGATATTTTTAGGAAGTAAGTCTGAAAAAGGGAGTGCTTCAATGCAAACTTTGCAATGGATACGTTGCCCAGTCCGCGGAAATAAGACGAGATTATAGATACGGGCAGACACAGAATAAAAAAATTTCCTCTTTTTTGCCCTAAATGTAAACAGGAAAATTTGATTGATGTTTTAAAGAATTCAAAATAACCGTCATCAGAAAAACCGAAGTAAGAGCAAAGAGTCAAACGCACATAAGACGCAGAGCCGACAGACTTGTGGTAAATCACAGTTTGCCGGCTTTCTTTATGTTCAAAAATAATAAGCATGTCTATAAATTTAACAGGTTGTATAAAGGGTTGCTTTTCTTGTGGAATAAGACTAAAATAATAGTGAAAAAAAGTGGAAAGTGGTTTTGTATAATATAAGGTGGTAAATTTATGAGTGTTGAACAAGCACAGCGTTCCGTTAATAGATAGATAAGGATATTGCGGATAAAGAAAACGGCGGATTTAGTAAAATTGGTTTCTATTGCGTAACTATATAAAAAGAACAAAGCAGAGAACTAATCGCTAATACAGTGATATGTTCTCTGCTCTTGTTTGCACCCTGTTTGTCAGCGTTCGTTAATGATAAGTTGGTTTCTATACTTCCTTATCACTGTAAACATCAGATTTCTCTGCCTTTTGCGGGATTTGATGATAACGGTATGTGTATGATCCCCTTGTGGGGCATGCGTTGTATCTGCCGCTTGCACATCGCGGCGGAAGCTCAGCAGAGGATGGGCTGAAGCTGTCTGCCCGCCAGGGCGGCTGTGATGGTTTCAGGGAGCTTCTCCATTTCTGCAACGATAGAGCGCGGCTTTGTCAGCGGCGCGTCCTGCTTCATCGGGACAAAATAATAATGCCGGCGATTGAGCAGAGTGCCGATGTTGGCGGCGCTGCCCGATAGGGCGTCATTGGTGGAAACCGCGAGGATGACCGGCCTGCCGCCGCGCAGATGGCTCTTGACCGCCATGGTCACCGGCGTATCGGTTACGGCATATACCAGCTTGGCAATTGTGTTTCCGGTGCAGGGCGCGACGGCGAGTACGTCAAACATTGCCTTTGGGCCAATGGGCTCTGCGGCCTCAATGGTATCGATGGGCGGACGGCCGCAGATTTCGGTCAGGCGGCTGCGCAGGGCGGATGCTGCGCCGAAGCGGGTGTCGAGGGCGCCCGCGTTGAAGGACAGGATCGGCGTGATCTCAAAGCCTTCATCCCGCATCGCCTCCATCACGGAAAGTACGCGCTGGTGGGTGCAAAAGGAGCCGGTCAGCGCAAAGCCGACCCGGGTTGGCTGTTTCATAGAATTCCCTCCTCGCTGAGGATGGCATAGATCGTGTCCCGTACGGCGATAGATGCGGTGACCGGCGCGACCTTGCCCGGTAATGATAATGCGTGGATAATGCGCAGCCCGTGCGGCGGCGCAGCGGCCAGGTCGATGCCGCCAGGCTGGGAGGCTAGGTCGATGACCAGCGCATCCGGCGGGAGCTTTGCCAATTCGGCAGCGCCCAAAACGGCGGCCGGAACCGTGTTGAAAACCAGTGGGAAGCGATCCAATACGCTGGTAAGGCGGCGGGTATCCGCCGTGGACATGCCGGCGGCTTCGATGTGTGCCAGGTCGCGGCAGCTGCGTGCGGAAACGGTGACTTTTGCCCCCAGCGCCGCCAGCTTGTCGGCGAGTACGCTGCCGATGCGGCCGTATCCGATCACCAGCGCAGGCAGGCCGTGCAGGGTGACATCGGTCTGTTCCATTGCAATTTGAATTGCGCCTTCAGCGGTTGGCACGGCGTTTCGGATGGCCAGTTCATCCCGCGTTAGATAGTCGATCAGCCGCAGATGGTTGCGTACCGCACGGGCGTGTACTGTGAACGGCACTGCGCCGGCCAGCACCAGCGTGCCGGGGGCGATGCTGTCAAGCAGCTCGCTGACCAGCTGCGGCGCATTGGAAAGCGGCGCGTTGAGCTGGTTTTCACCCCGCTGCACCGGCATTGGAAAAAGTATGATGCTGTGTTCGGAAAGCCCGGCCTTCAGGTCGGGAATTGTTCGGATATGTTTGTGATGATCAAAGCTGTGGCGTTCCAGCGCGCCGACGGAAACGTCATGACCGTCGTTGTCCATCAGCTCGGCAAGGATGGCCTGCCGGGCATCGCCGCCCACGACCGCCACAGCTGCGTGTTTATTCATGGACTGATACCCCCTTACACAGGCAGTTTATGCAGGGGGAGGGGCGGGGGTGCGTCCGACGGTAGAGCCGCGGGGGAAGAGGCTGCCAGCGGCTGCAAACGAAAAGGCCTGCCGCCGGCAGGCCTTAGTTGTTAAAAATGTTGGCGTTCGATGCATCCGGTGGGTAAGGCCCGCACGAAGGCTCCGGCTTTTGACGGCCGCAGGGGCCGTTGGGCGGCGTTCCGGTCCTCTGCGGCCGTTTTTTCTGAAAGTGAGCGGTTCTTTGCAGGGGGGCTGCGGATTGGCGGGACGCTGCCCACTGCCGGGCGTCACAGATTTTAGGAGAGTTCGAGCGCGCCGGTATATAGCTGGTAGTACTTCCCGCGTGCGGCAATCAGGTCGTCGTGTTCGCCGCGTTCAATGATTTGCCCATGCTCCAGCACCATAATAGCGTTTGCATTACGCACCGTGGAAAGCCGGTGTGCGATGACAAAAACGGTACGCCCTTCCATCAGGTGATCCATGCCCTGCTGAACGATCTGTTCGGTACGGGTGTCGATGGAGGAGGTCGCTTCATCCAGAATCAGTACCGGCGGGTCCGCGACTGCTGCGCGGGCGATTGCAAGCAGCTGGCGCTGGCCCTGCGAAAGACCCTCGCCGTCGCTGGTCAGCATGGTCTGATAGCCCAGCGGCAGGCGGCGGATAAAGCCGTCGGCGTTCGCAAGCCGCGCCGCCGCATAGATCTCTTCATCAGATGCGTCGAGTCTGCCATAACGGATATTTTCCATCACCGTGCCGGTAAATAAATGGGTATCCTGCAGGACGGCGCCCAGCGCACGGCGCAGATCGGGCTTGCGAATTTTGTTGATATTGATATCATCAAAACGGATTTTTCCATCTGCGAGATCATAAAAGCGGTTAATCAGGTTTGTGACCGTTGTTTTGCCTGCGCCGGTCGAGCCGACAAAGGCGATTTTTTGCCCGGGTTTTGCGTACAGGGTGATGTTCTGCAGTACGATTTTATCCTCTGTGTAGCCAAAATCAACGTCGTAGAAACGGACCTCGCCGCGTACACGCGTATAGCTCAGCGTGCCGTCCTGATGCGGATGCTTCCAGGCCCAGATACCGGTACGTGCGTCTGTTTCGCGAAGTGCGCCGTTTTCGTCATACGCTGCGTTGACCAGCGTTACATAACCGCCGTCTGTCTCGGGCGGTTCATCCATCAGCTGGAAAATACGGTTGGCGCCTGCCAGCGCCATCACCACAGCGTTTAGCTGCTGGGAGATCTGTGTAAACGGCATCGTGAAGCTTTTGGTCAGCTGCAGGAAAGCGGCGATATCGCCCAGCGAAAGCGGGGCCAATCCAGAGACAGCCAGCGCGCCGCCGACGATGGCGGTCAGTACATACTGCAGGTTGCCGAGATTGGACATGATCGGCATCAGGATATTTGCAAAGCGGTTGGCGCGCGTGGCAGCGTCGCAGAGTTCGTCATTGAGCTCGTCGAAGCACTGTTCTGCGGCCTGCTCATGGCAAAAAACCTTGACCACTTTTTGCCCGTTGATCATTTCTTCGATATAGCCGTTGACCCGGCCGAGTTTTTCCTGCTGTTCGATAAAATACCGCCCGGACCGCCCGCCGATAAATTGAGTTGCCTTGGTCATTGTCAACAGCATTGCGCCCAGCAGCAGCGTCAGCTGCCAGCTCAGCGCCAGCATGGAGATCAGCACGCTGACCAGCATAACCGCCGAGGAAAACATCTGTGGGATGCTTTGGCTGATCAGCTGGCGCAGGGTGTCGGTATCATTGGTAAAGCGGCTCATCATCTCGCCGTGGGCATGGGTATCAAAGTATTTGATGGGAAGCGTCTGCATATGGGCAAACATCTCGTCACGCACCTGTTTGAGCACGCCCTGTGAAATGTTGATCATCAGCCGGCTGTACAAATAGGTGGAGGCCATGCCCAGGATGTAAATGCATATCATCAGCAGCAATACGCGTGTCAGCGGTGCAAGATCGGGGGCGGCCTGCCCAATTACCGGCGTGATATAGTCGTCAATCAGCGTGCGAAGGAAGAGCGAGCTGGCAACGGAAGCAAGCGAGCTGAAGAGGATGGCGATCAAAACGATCACGAACTGTATCCGGTAGATCCCCGAGATATAGCCCATGAGGCGCCCCAGGATTTTGCCCGGGCGCATGGATTTCCAATCGGGCCGTTTTCCAGGGATCCGTCCCCGGGGGCCGTGCGGCATCGGTTTAGGATTCGGCATCCTGCGCACCTCCTTTGAGCTGAGAATGGTATACTTCCTGATATATATGGTTGTTTGCCAGCATTTCTGCAGGTGTGCCGAAGCCGGCGACCCGGCCGTCGTCCAGGACGATGATCCTGTCGGCCTGCTCAACGGAGGAAATGCGCTGGGCGATGATCAGCTTGGTGGTATCTGGGATTTCCTCGCGGAAAGCGCGGCGGATCATGGCGTCAGTCTTGGTATCGACCGCACTGGTCGAATCGTCAAGGATCAGGATTTTCGGTTTTTTCAGCAGTGCGCGTGCGATACACAGGCGTTGGCGCTGCCCGCCTGAAACATTGGCGCCGCCCTGGTCGATTTGGGTGTCGTAGCCGTTGGGGAAAGTACGGATGAAATCGTCGGCCTGAGCAAGCTTACACACGCGCACTAGTTCTGCGTCGCTTGCCGAGGCGTCCCCCCAGCGCAGATTTTCTTTGATAGTCCCTGAGAATAGGGTGTTTTTTTGCAGGACCATGGCGACTTCGCTGCGCAGCGTTTCGATATCGTAGCTGCGTACGTCATGGCCGCCGACCTGCACGCTGCCGCCGGATACGTCATATAGGCGCGGGATCAGCTGGACCAGCGTACTTTTTGCGCTGCCTGTGCCGCCGATGATGCCAATTGTCTCACCCGGACGGATGTCTAAACAGATATCGTCCAAGCACTTGTGTGCAGCGCCGCTGGAATAGCTGAAATCAACATGGTCGAAGCGGATAGAGCCATCCGGTACGTCGGTCAGCGGCTGCGCGCCGTTTGTTAGGCGGCTTTTTTCATTTAACACTTCGACGATACGTTCTGCAGAGGCCCGGCTCATGGTTAACATGACGAAAATCATGGAAATCATCATGAGGCTCATCAGGATCTGCATGGTATAGGTAAACATGGTCATCAGTTCGCCGGTACGCATGCTGCCTGTGATAATAAACTGTGCGCCAAACCAGGATAGGCCCATCATGCAGCCGTACATACACAGCTGCATTAACGGCGCATTGAAGACCACAACGCACTCTGCCGCTTTGGAATAGCGGTAGATTTCGCCTGAGGCATGCTGGAATTTTTGGATTTCACGCGGCTCGCGGACATAGGCCTTGACGACACGCATGGCTGTTACGTTTTCCTGTACAACACTGTTTAGCCGGTCATAACAGTCGAACATTTTTTGGAAATTGGGAAAGGCCCAATGGATGATTGCAGCCATCCCCAGTGCCAGTACCGGCGCGGCCGCCAAAAAGGTCAGCGCCAGCCGGCTATTAACACGGAAAGCCATCAGCAGCGAAGAGACCAACATCACGGGCGCGCGCACCAGAATGCGGATGACCATTTGGAACGCATTTTGCAGGTTCGTGACATCGGTGGTCAGGCGGGTGACCAGGCCTGCGGTTGAGAAGCGGTCAATATTTTCGAATGCGAAGTCCTGAATGTTGTAATACATGTCGTGCCGCACATTGCGGGCAAAGCCGGCCGAAGCATTCGCGGCGAAGTGTCCGGAGAATGCGCCGAACAGCAGCGACAGCAGCGCGCACACCACCAGCACACCGCCCAGCCGCAGGATGTAGTGCATATCGCCTGTATGGATGCCGTTATCGATCATTTTGCTCATCAAATAGGGGATGAGGACTTCCATCGCGACCTCAAGACAGACGAACAGCGGGGACAGCAGGGTATCGGTGCGGTATTCCCGGATACACTGCGAAAGTCTTTTGAGCATATCGTTCCTCCTTGTCTACGGCCCGGGACACGTTTGACAAGCGGCGGTATGGCCGGCGGGCATACAGTCTGAAAGCGCGATTATGGGCCGTGTAGTTTGATTCATGCAATAGTATAGCCGTTTTTTGCCGGGAAATCAATGCGCAAAATGTAAAAATTAGCACGAATGTCCTATGCGCCCTTTTGGTGAATTGCAGCGGCCTGTAAAAGGGCCGCTTTTGCTTGTACGGCGGGGAATTGCGCTCAATCCGGGGATTCTCCAGCTGCTGTCTGCCGGAAGTATGGACAGAAAAAAGCCGCGGCAGCACTTGGGCGCGCTGCCGCGGGAGGAGGGGATGGACGGAGGCGGTTAGCCGCTGGGGGAGGCGGGAAAGCCATGCTCGGTCAGCCGCAGGACGGCAGAGAGCAGAAATTCAGGAAAAAATTGATCTTCTGGGCAGACGATGGCCTGGCCGTCCGGCAGCGCAGCCGCAAGCGCGGCAGTGGGGACGAATGCGAGGTCGGCTGCTTTCAGCATCGGGAGATCAATGCTGCTGTCCCCTGCACAGAATACGTAGTCTGCTCCTGTGAGTGCGCGTAGATGACGCAGGCCGGTCCCCTTATCCACGCCTGGCGGGAAGAAGTAAATTTTTTGTCCGGAACAGCATACGTCGAGCGGGACCTTCCCCAGGAAGCGTTCCGCACAGCGACAGGTTTGTCCGACGGTGGGATAGTGTGCATACAGATAGCTGTCGTCGACGATGCGGCAGGTAAGAAATCCGCCGGTGTGTTCCAACTCGGCCTGAAGGGTTTCAAGAGTGCCGCGGAATGGTTGGATTGCCGCCTGCGCCCGTGCAGTCCAGGTGGGGTCAGCCGCTCCGTTTCGCAGGCAGACCGCCCCGTTGGTGGTCACTGCGAGCGGTGGGACGAGGGGCCAGCGCAGCCGCAGGTATTGCGCGACAGAGCGGCTGGTAACCGGTACAAAGCAGACCTGCCCCTGAAGCGCTTCCAGGAGGCGGATGGTGGTTTGCGTCATATAACTCAGCGCTTTTCCATTCAGCCATTCGACACAGAGGGCATCCGGCCGCGCGTGCCGGTAGGAATGGAGGATGGTACGATCTAAATCGCAGGCCAGCAAGATTTTTTTCATGTTACGGAACCATCCATGGCGCGAATGATCCCGCAGGCCCGGTAATTTTGCAGCGGGTAAACGGCTACTTCCGCCCCCCGCTCCCGCGCCAGCTGGTAGAGGTGGCCAAGATGCGCATGGTCGTCCAGGCTGTGCACCAGCACTTTCCACGGAACCCGGCGGAGCAGTACGCGCGTTGCTTCACCGATGCTGGGCTTGACAAGGTTCATATCGCGGATAGCGAAGGCGCGGCAGATTGCGGCAGTCTCTTCCAGCCCGCTGGTTGGGACAGGCCGGCAGGCGGGCGGCTGCAGTGCGGACGAAAAGTATGCCTCTACCGCGTGGATGAACCGATAGGTGAGATCCTGCCCGGACAGTTCGTGATAGAACAGCGCGCCGTGAAAATCGTTCGGGCCGATGATGTCTTCACGGCAGAAGGTGCGGCTGAGCAGCCCGGAGACTGTGGCGTTGAGACAAGCGCTGGCAATCAGGAAATCATCGGGGGTTCCGGCAAGCCCGGCGACTCCGGCCGGGTCGGACAGTACTGCAAGCCCCGGATTGACGCCAGGGTAATCCCGCATGGCTTCGTTTAGCTGCCGTTGGATAGCGCCTTTCCCGGTCCAGCCGTCTACAAACTGGATGCTGCCCGGATCGTGCCGGGCAAGGATAAACTGCATGGCATTTCGGTCGATACCTTTGCCGCGGATAATGGAAATGGTGTAATGTACGGCCTTTATTCGGTAGATTTGCTCCAGAAAATGCTTGATCAGGATGCCGATGGGCGTGCCCGCCCGCGCAAGCGAGACCAAAACGATTTCTCCGTGTTTGGCTGCCCGGATCTGTGCCGAGACCCCTGCGACCGCCTGTGCAGTGCGTTCGGCATACAGTGTAAGGGCTTGGAAAAATGCGTCCAGATAGGCGGAAGTAGGCTGGTATTCCAGCGGGAGCATTTCGGAATAATGGATGCCGCGTTGGATAAGCGACTCTCGTTCGTGCGTGTCAAGTGGGGTCACCAGGCCGGTGATGTCTTTGAGCAGGATCGTCACATCTTCCTCTTTATAGCTGCTGAACATCTTTGCCTCCTTCGATTACGATCATTTGGCCGCAGCCCTGTTGTCCGAGTGCCGCAGCGAGCCCGGCTGCGGCCTCCCGGTCGTCTGCAGGCGTATCGGTAACGATGACCGCCCCGTCGCATGATCCGGGATTGTAGAGATAGGTGGTGCGTCCGGCGTCATAAAAGCTGTGCAGGCAAACGCCTGCGCGGACAGGATAGCCGGAATCCTGACAGATCCCAATCGGGCTGCGCGTTGTAGCATGGCAGAGTACCGATAAGCCGCAGCGCTCAAGCGCACAGGCAAGCAGTAGGGCGGGGTACATGCATTCCTCGGTTCCGAGGACCAGGAGGCGGCTGCCCGCCGGAAACTGTGCGGTAAGTCGGTCCGTCATGGTTGCCGCCAGGCTGCGGCAATATGCGGCATATATGCCGATAGGCAGGCCGAGGCGCGGATCCGGAAACCGCGTGTCAGACGTCCAGAAGGCCGGGGCCGGGCCGGTGTCCGGCGGAAGCGGCGGCGCGCTGATTTGGTATCGGGCAACGGCTGCGGAAAGATCCTCGTGGGGCAGCCGAACCAAGCATTCGCTTCGGATCCCCGCCTGCTGCAGCCGCAGGGTGTGCCCGTCCGACAGACGGTTCAGGATGGAGGCGGCGACAAGTGTCCGCCCCTCCATACAGGGATACTGTTCCCGCAGCTGATGTACGATATTGAGCAGCGTTTTACCGGTAGAAAATTCGTCATCCACAAAAATGATTTGTGGGGTGTGTGAAATCCATTCGGCCAGCCGGGCGCCGGACAGCCGCTGTTCCACCGCATGGCTGTGCTCCTCCCGAAAGCAGATCCAGGGGGTGGCATTCGGCCTTGCTTCTCGGGTAGTATGGATATAAATGCAGTCTGGGCCGAGGCAGCCGGCAACCGCGGCGGCGATGGCGGTAGCTGTTTCGGCAAAGCCAATCACCAGACGTGCCGCTGGATAACGGACGGCGATCTGCTGCCCCAGCGTGGTCATCATTTCAAGTGCTTGGCCCGGACGGGACGGCAGATGCTTGGCCTGCAGGGGGTTTGCCAACAGGTAGGTTCGTTTGGGGTTGTTCAGACGTTTGGTCAATGCGACAGTTTCACTGGCGGTGTAAATATGCATGATGATGCTCCCTGAAAATCCGTTGCGCGGCCGGAAGGACGCAAGAGGTGAATTTTTTGAAAAATCGAAGCGAGGGGCGAAAATCCCCTCGCTTTTGAAGCCTGCTGCAGCCGCAGGAACGTTCGCTCCTGTTCGCCGGCAAGCTGGATGCCATCGCTGTGGTATGCAGGCAGCCGGGACTCAGGAGCTGGTGGGAAGCATGCCTTGCAGCCACTGGCTGAAGGCCTCGGGCTTTCGCGTTTGGATCAGGACGACGCCCGGCCCGCGAAAGCGGCAGACCAGGCATTCGCCCGAAATGATGCTGGAGACCCAGCCGTTTGAGGCTTTTTCAATCCGGTACTGCATGTAGTCCGGCCATGCAACCAGATGCCCGTTGTCGACAATCAGCTCCTCGCCGGGCCCCAGATTGATGGGGTGGATGGCCCCAAAGCTGCTGAGAAACACTGTACCACGCCCGCGGACATTCAGCACGAAGAAGCCCTCCCGTGACAGGAACCCCTGCGCCAGGTTCTGCATCGCCGTGTCGACCTGTATCCCGGGCGTGGAGGCCAAAAAACCGTCTTTTTGCACCCGGAGCGCATAGCTGCCGTCCAGCTCGACGTCGATGATACCGCCGGGCGCCGGATGTCCCAGCATGACCTTGCCTGGTCCCCGGCTTGCGACGATGTTCTGCACGAAAAAGCTTTCGCCTGCAAGAAAGCGCCGGGCCAGCCCGCCCAGCAGGCCGCCGCTCATCGCGCCGTTTACGTCAAGTGTTGCCGACATGGCGATCATGGCATCTGATTCCGCCTGGATGGTTTCGCCCTGCTGTAGGGCGCATTTAACGACAGGAAAGGCATCCCCGTGCAGGATCTCATATTTCATAGATACGTACTCACTTTCCTTTTCTGGAGAAGGCGGCCGCTGTTTTGCTGCCGGTTATACGTTGACGCCGTAATTCTGGCACAGCGCCTTCAGCCCGCCTTGGAAGCCGCTGCCGATCGCATTGAACTTCCATTCACCGTTATGACGGTACAGCTCGCCGACAACTACCGCTGTCTCAATGGAGAAATCTTCACCTAAGTCGAAACGGATCAGTTCGGTCTGGTCGGCCTCGTTTACGATCCGGATAAAGGCGTTGCTGACCTGGCCGAAGTTTTGGCGGCGCTCTTCCGCCTCATAGATGGTCACCGTGAAATCAATCTTGCCGATACTTTCCGGCACTTTGCTCAGGTCGACCTTGATCTGCTCGTCGTCGCCCTCGCCTTCACCGGTGAGGTTGTCCCCCAAATGCTCGACTGCGCCGGAATCGTGCTTTAAGTTTCCATAAAAAACAAAGTCTGCATCTCGTGCGGTTTTGCCGTTCTCGCCCAGCAGAAATGCCGCGGCGTCCAGGTCAAAAGCAGCCCCGCCGTCGTATTTGTTAACATCCCAGCCCAAGCCGACAAGTAACTTGCTCAAACCAGGATTGGTTTTGGTGAGATCTACCTTCTGTCCTTTGGATAAACTGATCGCCATCGTTGTCGTTCCTCCTAATCATTATTTCGCGTCCGTACCGGCCGCGGGAAAACGGGTTTGCTGTTACAAATCGTTACTTATACAGAATACCACAAAAACCGACCGATTTCAAGGGGAACAACGCGGGCCCGGCTGGACGGAGCCTTTAAAAACGGTAACGTTTTTGTAAAGTTTTTGTGTCGAATCCAAGAAAAGATCCCCCGGCGATGCGTGCAGAGAGCGCCTGCACCGCCGGGGGATGCGGTCTGCGGAGAAGCAAAGCCCTATAAGATGCGCTTTGCTTCCATATAATAGCGTTTTTCACGCGCTTCGCCCATGGAGAAGGTTTTGCGCGGAAGGACGCCGTCAAAAATCACGCCGCGGAACAGATCCTCTTTGGCCGGGTCGGGCAATGCGAAGCCCAAATTGCCCGGCTGCACGGACAGCGTATGCAGTACGTCTA